>NZ_NFLD01000027.1:0-41006 GCF_002160725.1 Massilimicrobiota sp. An142
TCATTCATATCATTAATCCAGAAAATGAGGAACAAATAATCAATAACATATAACAAGAAAATTCGTAAGACTAAATTCCACTTTATTTTTTAAAGTAGAATTTACTTTTACAATTAACCCAAAAAAATAAATATTATTTATTTTTTATCTAAAAATATTGACAATTTAATAAAGGTGTGATAATTTGATATAAACAAACCAATGAGTAGGAGATAAAACTTGAAAATGTACTTAAAGAGAGTCCAGGATGGTGGAAGCTGGATAGTGGCAGTTAAGTAAATGGACCTATGAGGGCAAAGGGGAAAGGTAACGAGTATCCTGCGACGTGAGCTTACGTTACAAAGCAAAAATGTGTTGGCATTTTAATGAGGTGGGTTATTTTTATAACCAATAAAGGTGGTACCGCAGATTATAACATCTGTCCTTTGATGGACAGGTGTTTTTTGTTTATATGCCAATAAGAAAGGAGCTTTCTTATGAAAATGAAACGATGGTGTCTTATTTTCTAGTTAAACATGAATAAAATACAATATAAAGGAGATAAGACTATGAAAAAAATTTTAAAAAACGTATTAATAGGAATATGTATATTATCAATGACAATGGGTTGTCAAGGTGATAACTCAACTGTGAAAAAAGTTGCTGTTGTTCAATATATGGAACACACATCATTAAATACAATTAAGGATGCTTTTGATAAGCAAATGGAGGAGTTAGGTTATCAAGATAATCAAAATATTGAATATATTTTTAAAAATGCACAAGGGGATAATAGTATTGCTGCTAGTATTACACAAACATTTGCATCAGAAAATCCCGATGTCGTTGTTGCGATAGCAACTCCTGTTGCTCAGTCAGTTGCATCGCTTTCTTCAACAACACCTGTTGTCTTTGCAGCAGTGAGTGATCCAATTGGAGCTAAACTGACAAGTTCTTTAGAAAAACCAGATAAAAATATAACAGGAACCAGTGACGAGATTCAAGTAGATTTGATTCTTGATAAAGCCCTTGAAATAAATCCGAATTTAAAAACTTTAGGAGTTATTTACAACAAAGGAGAAGCTAATTCAGTAACAAATATTCAAAAAGCTAAAAATTATGCACAAAAGCATGGTTTTGAAATTAAAGAAGCAACTATTACAAATGTTAATGAAGTTCAAAGTGCAATTGATGTTCTTGCAACTCAATGTGATGCTGTTTTTGCTCCTAATGACAATACAATTGCCAGTGCTATGAACGTTGTCAGTCATTCATGTATTCAGTCACAAGTTCCACTTTATGTAGGAGCAGATTCTATGGTACAGGATGGTGGATTTTTAAGTGTAGGGATTGATTATGAAGAATTGGGAAGGGAAACTGCCAATATGGTTGATCAAATTCTTAATGGGGCAAATGTAAGTGATATTCCTGTTAAGGTTTTTAAGGATGATTTAAAGATTTATGTGAATCAGGATGTCATGACACAAATTGATGTTGAATTACCTGAAAACATCATTCAAGATTCTTCATTGGTTATGATGTAGAGAGGTGGTCATGTTATGAATATGATAGTTATTATTGGAGCATTAGAACTTGGTGGTATATTTGCGATTATGTCTTTAGGATTATATTTGAGCTATAAGATTTTAAACTTACCTGATTTAACAGTTGATGGAAGCTTTACATTGGGTTGTGCAGTTAGTGCTGTTTTGACACTTTCTGGGCATCCTTACTTGGCATTATGTGCAGCTTTTATTGCAGGAATGCTGGCTGGTCTTGTGACTGGGCTTTTAACAACAAAGTTGAAAATTGCATCTTTACTTGCAGGGATTTTAACTATGACTGGACTTTATTCTATAAATTTAAAAATTATGAATGATTCACCTAATTTGTCATTGTTCGGTTCTACAACCATATTTACACCATTGACCAATTTACAACCATATTCACAGTTTTTATTGATTATCATGTTTGTAGCTGTTATTTTTGGAGTTCTTTATTATTTTTTAAAAACACAGCTTGGTTTAGCGCTGCGCGCATGCGGCGATAACGAAGATATGGTTAAAGCTTCATCTATAAATGCTGACTTGATGAAAATTTTAGGTTTTTCTTTATCCAATGGACTTGTGGCTTTGTCTGGAGCTATATATGCTCAGCATCAATCCTTTGCGGATAGTCAAAGTGGCACAGGAATGATGGTCATTGGTTTAGCAAGTATTATTATTGGAATGGCATTTATAAAAAAAGATCAGATTCATTATCAATTATTAGCGGTTACGATAGGTGCATTTATTTATCGTGGAATTCTCACTTTAGCTTTACAAATGGGGATTCCATCAACAGATTTAAAACTGTTGTCTGCTTTATTAGTTGTATTGGCTTTGATTTTGACAAAACTAAAAATAAGGAGGAAAAAAGTATGTTAGAATTACAGGACATATCGGTTGTTTTTCATTCTGATACAATTCATGAAAAGAAAGCTTTATCACATGTCAATTTACAAATTCAACAAGGGGATTTTGTAACAATTATTGGTAGTAATGGAGCTGGAAAGTCAACATTGTTTCAAACAATAAGTGGAGCGATTCTTCCAGCTCAGGGTCATATTTATTTGAATCATCAAGATATTACAAATTTAAAAGAGTACAAACGTTCACGCTTCATCGGTAGGCTTTTTCAAAATCCTTTAAAAGGAACAGCACCTACTATGACTATTGAAGAAAATTTAGCATTAGCTGGTTGTCAGGGGCATTACTTCAAATTAAAACCAGTTTCTCACTTGCAACGCCAACAAATGAAGGAAGCATTGAAAGAGCTGGGATTAGGATTAGAAAAACGTATGGATACAAAGGTTGGTGTTCTTTCTGGAGGACAACGTCAGGCATTGTCTTTATTAATGGCAACATATGCAAAACCACAGCTTTTACTATTAGATGAGCACACTGCTGCTCTTGATCCACAAACTGCAAAGACAGTCTTAGATTTAACAGCGAATATTGTCAGAAAAAATCAAATGACAACATTAATGATTACTCATAATATGGAAGATGCTATTCAATACGGACAAAAAATCATTATTATGAGTGAAGGGCGAATTCTTGATTTCATTGATGAAAAACGTAAACAAAATTTAACGGTGGAAGACTTGATTTATCTTTATACTCAACATACTCATGATTATCATGATCATATCTTATTACAATAAAAAGTAAGTCAAATGGATAAAATATAAAAAAGGCTGTTTTGAGTAACAGTCTTTTTGTATTATAAGTAATATTGTTGAAAATAGTGTAGACGAATTAAATCACAAATTGTCATAATTTGATAATTAAAATTAATACTATCAAATTTACCAGGAACATAAATAACTTTACAATTTGGTGAAGTTTCTGTTCTCAGATATTTTTTATTTTGGGTAATTAAAATCTGCTGTGCTTTATCAATATGTACATCAGCTTTTGATTTTTTAAATCCTTCTAAGTATCGACCTGTTGCACTAATAACAATGGCCACATCATGTTCATCCATAACAATAGGATCATAACTATGATATTGAATAAAAGGTTTACCAAATGTAATCATGTCAGTTTGTAGTTCAATAGCAATAGATATTGGATATAAAGCACCAAATACAACAATTCTTTTGGCACGATAAAGCTTTTGACAAATATCACTAATGATTTTTTGCATTTCATCATCACTACAGTCCTTATCCATTTTTTCAATGAATTCACGACTATCAACACCAATCATTCTGACACGAATTTGATTAAGACGTGTCTGATGATGATTGACTAAGGTTTCCTTAAATTCTTCATATTCTTTAAAGCCTAGTAAGGCAATAAAAGAATATAATTCTTCTTTTTTAAAACATCCTTTTTTTAAAAATTCTTCTTCACTCATATCTTCCATTTCAAGGTAATGAAAAATAATGAATGTACAAATTTTATAATTATAATCATGAAAAAGGGTTCCATTTAAATAGGTTAAAATACGGCTCAATAATATATTCATAAGATACCTCCCTATTCAACATTATATCATGTTTAAATAGAAATAGATAAAGATTTTGCTTTTTTGAAAAAAATGATATAATCAATAAAATAAAGGAGATGGCAAAATGCGTATAATGAAAATAGATATATCACAGATAGAATTTAACTATCAAAAATATCCTCAAACACTTTATCAATCAGTTTTAAGAATTGGTTTTTCATTTCCTATTTCTGTCAATCAGGAAAATCAACATTACATTTGTGTGGATGGACATAAACGTTTATCAGCTTTGGCTGATATTTTAAAGGACAATCCACAGTATTCACGTGGCACATTGGTACCTGTTATTATTAAAAATAATGGAAATGTACGTTCCAATGATTGCTGGAGAGGAAGAAATACCCATTAAAAAATATTTATATCTTATCTTAATGAAAAACCAATTGGGCAATGTGAAAGAATGCAAATCATTGATCAAAAAAGGTTATGTGATGATTAATGATCAATGTGTGAAAGATCCACATTACCTTGTTTGTAAAGAGGATAAAATTAGAGTTCAAGGTAAAGTGATTGAGGCAATGCCATTTGTTTATTATATGATCAATAAACCAGTGGGATATATATGTGCTGCGCATGACCAGAAATATCCTTGTCTATTAGAATTAATAGATCGAGATGATTGTTATTGTGTTGGACGTCTGGATAAAGATACAACAGGTTTTGTGTTATTAACTAATGATAAATCTTTATCTAAAAAGCTTCTATTGCCACACAATCATGTAGAAAAAACATATGAAGTGCAGACAAAATTGCCAATAACGGAAAACTATGTTGAGGCTTTTCAAAAAGGAATGATGATAGTTAGGACCTATCAATGTTTACCAGCAGAGCTAGAAATAAAAGATGATTATCATTGCCTCGTTACAATATGTGAAGGAAGATATCATCAAATCAAAAAAATGTTTTTATCAATGTCTAATGAAGTTGTTAGTTTAAAACGAATAGCATTTGCGCATATTGTTTTAGATGAACAATTGAAATATGGACAATATCGTCAACTTAATGAAGATGAAATGAAATTATTGCAGAATGCTTTGGCATAGACATCTGATAGGGAAGTTGATATAATTGTGACAAGATTGGAGGAAAATAGAATGTCAGTATTAGATACAAATATACTTATATATCGTTATTTTGAAGAAATTTCACAAATTCCGCATGGTTCATACCATGAAGAAAAATTGGCGGATTATATTGAAGATTTAGCTAAACAACATCATCTTCGTTATATGCGTGATGACATGCATAATTTGATTGTGTTTAAAGAAGCCAGTCAAGGCTATGAAGATCATGAACCAGTCATGTTACAGGCACATATAGATATGGTTAATGAAAAGAATAAAGAAAGTCAGCATAATTTTGATACTGATCCATTAAAGCTTTATGTGGAAGATGGTTTTTTACATGCCAATGAGACAACTTTAGGAGCTGATGATGGTTGTGGTGTATGTTATATGTTGGCATTGTTGACAGATAACAGTTTATCTCATCCAGCATTGGAATGTGTCTTTACTGTTCAAGAAGAAGTTGGACTATGTGGAGCAATGGCTTTAGATACAACATCACTTAAAGCTAAACGTTTAATTAATTTAGATAATGAAGCAGAAGGGGAAACTTGTGTGTCATCATCAGGAGGAAATGATGTTTTGATTACCAAAGAAATCACGGGTGAAGATAATCATTCTCCAGTTTATGTTTTGGAAGTGAAAGGTTTAAAAGGTGGACATTCTGGTGGATGTATTCATTTAGGTAGAGGAAATGCTAATAAGATTGCGGGACGCATTTTATATCATTTATTGAAAAATGGGATGGATATTCGTTTGATTGATATTACAGGAGGATTAAAAAACAATGCGATTCCTAGAGAGTGTACAGTTGCTTTTGCAAGTCAGCAATCTTATGAAGAATTAGCACAATATATTGGACAGTATGAAACAGATATTCGAAAGGAATTAGAAATCAGTGATCCTGAATTTTATGTGGAATTGCATTGTGATGAATGTCATGTCTGTGTGAAGGCAAAAGATAGTGAAGCTATGATTTCAATTATGTATTTAGGTTTGAATGGAATGCTGGAAATGTCACAGGCAATTGAACATTTACCAACTTTATCATTGAATATGGGGGTCATACGTACACATGATAATAGTTTTACAATTGATTATTCATTACGTTCACCTTTAAAAAGTTTACGTGATGAGTTATGTCTACAACTGGAAACAATTGCTTTATTATATGGGGCTTCTATTCAGGTGTCTAATGATTATCCGGGTTGGGATTATGATCCTCATTCACGCTTTAGAGCACAGTTTAAAGAATTTTATCAAACCTATGCCAATCAGACATTAAAAGAAGAGGCAACACATGGTGGATTAGAAACGGGTATTTTTAAACAAAAAATTCCTGATTTAGATATTATAACTTATGGACCACATATGGAAAATGTTCATACACCTGATGAAAAATTAGATTTGGCTTCTTATTTAAGATGTTATGATTGTTTAGTTGCCTTTTTAGCAACTTTATAGAGGAATTTTATGGATTGTTCAATCAAAAAACAATGTGGCAGCTGTCAATATATTGGAATGGATTATCAAAAACAGTTGCTTATAAAAAAAGAAAAGTGTCAAAAACTATTTCCTCATCATTTCGTTCATGATGTTGCTGGAATGGAAAAACCATATTATTATCGTAATAAAGTCATTGTCGCTTTTAATCAAAGATATGAATATGGTTTATATGAAGAAACATCTCATCGCATTGTACCGATGAAATCATGTTTGTTGCATGATGATGAAACACATCAAGTTTTATCGACCATACAGAAGATTCTCAAAAAATATCGTGTATCCATATATGATGAAAAGAAAAATAGAGGATTTTTAAGACATGTTTTAATACGTAGGGCAGTCATAACGAATCAGACACTCGTTGTTCTGGTTGGAACAGATCATGTCATGAAGGGAAGTAAAAATTTTTGTCAGGAATTAATAAAAGCCTGTCCATCTGTTCAATCGGTTGTTTTAAATACAAATCGTAGACAAACAAGTGTAGTTTTATCTAAACAAGAAAAAGTGCTATATGGAAAAGGATTTATTGTTGATCAATTATGTGGCTTAACATTTAAAATATCAGCACAATCATTTTACCAGATTAATCATGAACAGTGTACAGTTCTTTATCATCGCATTTTAGCGTTATTGAATTTACATCAGGATGATATCATTTTAGATACTTATTGTGGTATTGGAACGATTGGAATGTTTTTGGCTCAATATGTTCAAACTGTTATTGGGGTGGAAATCAACAAAGAAGCTTATAAAGATGCTATTAACAATGCAAAAATGAATCATATTTCAAATATTCATTTTGTTAATGGGGATGCTTCTGAGTTTATGCATCAATTGGCTATTCAAAAGCAAAAAGTGGATTGTGTTGTTATGGATCCACCACGTGCTGGGAGTACAAAAACTTTTATTGAAGCAATTCGTACTTTACAGCCTAGACAGGTTGTCTATGTATCATGTGATCCAACAACGCAGGCACGTGATTTGAAAATGTTTGCTAAAATCGGCTATCAAAGTCATGATGTTTATCCAGTTGATATGTTTCCACATACTGAGCATGTGGAGACGGTAGTACTTTTGTCCAAACTCAATACCAAAAAACATATCAACATTGAGATACATACAGATGAATTAGATCTAACTAAAGCCGAAGCTAAGGGTACATATGATGATATCAAAGACTATATACGCGAGAAATATGATACAAAAGTATCGTCGCTCAATATAGCTCAAGTAAAAGAAAAACTAGGCATCAAAGAAAGAGAAAATTATAACTTCTCAAAGAATAAAAATCATAAACAACCAAACTGTACTAAAGAAAAAGAAAAAATGATCATTGATGCGCTAAAGCATTTTAAAATGATCTAATCGAGGAGGAACAGTATGTTTTACAAAATGATAGAGAATAAGTGCAAAGAATGGTATAGCTCAAATCAATGTACTGTTAATCCAATAATCGATTATATTGAAAAGACAGGACAAATGAGAGATGCTCAAATTGAAGCCATTAAAATCTATTTGTTTCTAAAAATAGGTTGCGAATGTAAGCCACTAGAATTTTTATTTAGAAATGGTGTTTTTAATTCTATCAATCTAAATGATGTTGAATTATCAACAAGTACAAGAGAATACTTAGAAGATAATCCAGCTGCAACAGCCTTGTTTGAGTATTCTCGATTAACAAATGATAAAGGTGAACAGGTATCTGAAAAACTTGAAAAACAAATAAAGAAAGACCCATCAAGCATTGATTATGACAGGTTCTTTCGTAATGTTTTTTATGGACTTTCCTATACCGATTATCTATTCAGTCTTCCGATGGGAGCTGGTAAAACATATTTGATGGCAGCATTTATATATCTTGATTTATATTTTGCTAAAAATGAACCTTTAAATCCTGCTTTTGCACATAATTTCATTATCTTTGCTCCATCAGGTTTAAAGTCTTCTGTTGTACCTAGCCTTAAAACAATCCAGAATTTTGATCCTGCTTGGATAATCCCCGAACCTTCTGCATCAGAAATAAAACGTAGTATGTCTTTTGAGGTATTAGATCAAAGTAAGACTGCTAATAAATCAAATAAAACAAAGAATCCAAATGTTCAGAAAATTGCTAACCATCAGCCTCTTTCAGAATTGTTTGGTTTAGTTGCTGTTACCAATGCCGAGAAAGTTATTCTTGATCGCATTGTAGAAAAGAATGGTCAAGTAAGCTTATTTGAAGATAGTGATGATGAAAAAGATAGACAAGCAAATGAATTACGAAACCTTATTGGTAAATTGCCGTCACTTTCAATTTTTATTGATGAAGTTCATCACGCTGTAAGTAGTGAGATAAAACTTCGTGCTGTAGTTACAAAATGGGCACAGAATAATACATTAAATTCTGTTATAGGTTTCTCCGGAACTCCTTACCTTGATAAAGCTGAGAAATTTAAAGTCGTTGATTCTTTGTCCGTAGGTACATCAGAAATAACTAATATTGTTTATTACTATCCACTCATTGATGGTGTAGGCAATTTCTTAAAGCGCCCAGTAGTTAAAATTGCTGAAATCGCAGATAGTACTGTAATCATCGAAAAAGGTGTTCGAGAATTTTTAGATACTTACAAAGACACTGTTTACGATGGCGGTCTAGTTGCCAAATTGGGGATTTATTGTGGGACAATAGAAAAACTTGAAGAAGTAGTTTATCCACTGGTATCTCGTATCGTTGCCGAATATGGCTTAGGCACGGAAGTTATTCTTAAATTCCACAAAGGAAACAAGCAATATAAGATGCCTGCTGATAGCCAATTACAGTTTGATATTTTAGATAAATCAATTTCTAAAACACGCATTATTTTGCTAGTGCAAATAGGAAAAGAAGGATGGGATTGCAAAAGTCTTACCGGAATTATCTTGTCTCAAGAAGGTGACTGCCCGACAAATATGGTCTTACAAACATCTTGCCGTTGCTTAAGGCAAGTAGTTAAAGGTGCCCCTGAAACTGCTCTAATATATTTAAACGAAAGCAATGCAGAAAAATTAAATACACAATTAGAACAACAACACCATATTACACTTAAAGAATTTTCATCTGCTGATAACAGAAAGATTCCTTTAAAGCGTTATGACAGAACCTCTTACTTAAAATTGCCGAAAGTAGACTTTTATCAATTGAAAATCAACTATGATTCACTTGTAATTGAAAAAGCAAATCCGAAAGACAGTATTATTAAGGCTACTGAATCTGCTCGTTACGCTGACACCATTATCAAAACAACAGATTTATCTATGGATGAGAGCAAAACAACAATAAGTGTTGATGATACTGAATATGGTAAAGAATTAGCTACTTTCAACTCTTGGATTTATGGAATTATGAAAGGTGGATTTGGAAATCCATCAGTTCCAGAGCTTTTGAAATATGAAAAGGAGCTTAGAGATATTTTTGCATCTATTACCTATCAGAAGGACGGGTCTTGTTATTACAGTTCTAAGTACAATCGTAAGGTGGTTGAGTCAAATATACGCAAAGCATATTTTGATAAAGTAGATTTTACTTCTACTGAAGAGCTAATCCCACAAGAAGCCAATCTTCTAAATATCACAAATTTCACTTCAAAAATTTATACCGATAGCGAAAAAGATTATTATCCAGAGCAAGCAATAGTTGAAAATATAGTAAAGGACGATAAAGGAAAATTGAAACTAGATCCAAAGATGGAAGAAACTATACGTTTTCTTGAATCGAACGGAAATAAGGAAATGGCAGATAAATTGCGTGTGCAAAGCTCTTCTCACATCAACAAGGATCGCTCATTCCATTATCTTCCTTATCATACTGACAGTTCATTTGAGCAGACATTTTTAAAAGAAGTCTTATCTTTTGATGAATTGGCGAAATTAGGTTTAGAGGTCTACTATAATGGCGATCGTTCTATGACTGAGTTTAAAATCAAATGTTATAAAAGCAAAGGCAACAAATGGAACTATGTTGGTTTTTATACCCCGGACTTCTTAATTATCCAGCGCAAAAGTAAAGATATTCATAAAGTAATTATCGTTGAAACAAAGGGTGATATTTATGCAAATGATCCAGAATTCAAAGATAAACGTAAGTTTATGGAAACAGAATTCCTAAAACAGAACAATAAAGCTTTCGGTTACAATCGTTTTGAATATCTTTATTTGGAAGACACAATGTCTGAAAGCAGCAGATTAAATGTTACATTCGATAAAATTAGAAATTTCTTTAAGGATGGTAATTGAGCATGCCTATAGTAAACAACGGATTGTATATAGAAACTGAAGATAAACCTTATGAGGCCGAGTCTGCTTACTACATAGATTTTCAAATAACAAGTGCATTGTATTCGCTTGAAAAAATATGTAGTAATAGTGAAATTAATCATCCTCTATTCAAGAATAAATACCAGTATTACCATTATTATTGCGATCATCTTATTTTTTCTTTAGGTCAAATTTCTTCTCGTTTTTCTATCACAGATAAAGAAAAGGAACATATTCGAAAAAGAAAAGAAGCTAACATTCGTAATTTTTCTTTTAGCGAAGATAAATATCCGATGTTAAGCAAAAGGATGGTTAGAAATACAATCGAACATATAGATGAGCATAATCAGAAAGTCATTACAAAATATCGTGGTGTAGGTGGATTTAATGTTATTGATAACGAAATAGATGAAAAAGTTCGCCAAGCATTAATAAATAAAAGACATTTACATCCTTATACATTGAATTTAATAACGAATGAACTTTGGATTATGAGAAATGAAGAAGAATATGATCTTGATCTCATAGCATTAAAAAATGAATTATTAATGTTGCAAAAGGATGTCAGAAATTTGTTATCTTTAGCAACAGATATGTTTACAAAGGGGGAATAAAAATGCCAATTAAATACGTACCATTTATACCAGAGCCAGTAGAAGGGCAAGCAGTACTCGGTAACTTTAACAGAATTTTAAAATATAAAGGAGCTGATGATGTCTCTATGACATTACAACGTGGAATGCCTTTATATGAAGTTGAAAAGCAAGAAACAGTTGGAGAAAACGTCAACGGGAATATGGTTATCCGTGGTGAATGCGTATCTGCTTGTGCCTATCTAAAAGAACAAGGTATTCAAGTTGACCTTGTTTATATTGATCCACCTTTTGCTAGTGGGGCAGATTATGCAAAGAGGGTGTATATTCGTCGAAATCCAAAAGTTGCAGAAGCTATTGCAAAAGCAGAAGAAGAGCTTGATATTGATGAACTGAAAGCTTTTGAAGAAAAGATGTATGGTGATGTTTGGAATAAAGAAAAGTACCTTAACTGGATGTATGAAAATCTAATGGCAATTAAGTCTGTAATGAGTGAGACTGCATCTATCTATGTTCATTTAGATTGGCATATTTTTCATTATGTAAAAATATTAATGGATGAAATATTTGGAGAAGATTGTTTTCAAAATGAGATTATTTGGCACTATGGAGGAAGGATGATGCATGGTGTAGGTACATTCAACAGAAAACATGACACCATAGCGTACTATAGATTAAGCGAAGAAGGTGTGTTTCACTTGCCTAAAGAAGAAGTGGACTTTGATCAATATGCAAAGAATAGACACGAAAAAATTCATATCGACGAGAACGGAAGAAGATATCTTTTAGCACCAGACGCCAATATGGAAAGAACAACAAGACAATACGAAGATGAGATTGTTGAAAAGGGTCGTGCTATAGATGATGTTTGGGAGATTAGATATATAAGAGGAAATGCTCACGAAAGAGTAGATTATGCTACGCAAAAGCCCGAGGAATTGCTTGAACGAATCGTTGAATCTTCCTCTAATGAAGGTATGATTGTTGCTGATTTCTTTGGAGGCAGTGGTGTTACAGCTGCTGTTGCTAATAAACTCGGAAGAAAGTTTATCCACTGTGATATTGGTATTAACTCTATTCAAACTACTCGTGACCGCCTTGTTGCTGATAGAGCAGAATTTGATGTACTCGAAATAAAAGATGGGGTGCAATTGTACCGTAATCCTGTTCAAACAATCGATAAGATTAAATCGCTTATTCCAGGATTGAAGAACGAAGATTCTCTGGATTCATTCTGGGAAGGTGCTATTTCTGACAGCAAACTTGGCTCGGTTCCTGTATATATACCAAACTTAATGGATAGCTCATCAAAGCTTCTTGATAAAGTTACAATGAATAGAATTATTCATCAAGCAATACCAGATTTAGATAATTCAATCAAAAAAGTAATTGTTTACTATGTAGATATTACTGATGAAAATGAAATCAAGCAATTCATCAAAGAAGACGATAGCACTGATGTAGAAATCGAACTTCGTGATCTTAAAACAGTTCTTGATGATGTAGTAATTGGAGATTATGCAGAATATCATATCGAAGAAAATCAAGATAATTTGTTTGGTGGATATTCGGTCATTATTGATAAATTTATCAGTGACCGTGTAATGTCAAAAATAGATGAATTTAATCACAAAGCTTTCCTTAACTCTACTGAAAAAAAGCCTTACAAACCAATTGAAATCAGCGAAGAAGGCTTAGAGCTCATCGAATTTTTAAGTGTCGACTGTACTTCCGCTGATGGTGAGTGGCACTCTGATAGCGAAGTAAAAATTGATAAAAATGGTTATGTCATTCTGAATGGTAATAAAACTAAAGAGTTTTGGGATGGGTCTATCAGTAGCGACAAGCATCCACTACGTTTGAAAATTAGAAACATTTGTGGCGATGAAACTATCTGGAAATTAGAAAATGCATGATTACCAATGTCAACCAATGATTTTGGTGATTGAGTTTTCTTTGTGTTGAATGATGCGTAAAACATACAATTAACCTTATCAGAAATATACATACTTAGCAACTAAAAAACACGACCTCTAATTTTTAAGTCGTGTTTTTGTATAATGCTTTCAGAAGGTTAATTAGAAGAAACTACTTTCAACACATCACCCGGAGTAGTAAATACACCAAGAGTATCACCGTTTGAATCATAGAATTCAACTTCATAATATATACCATCATATTCTAGGACAATTGCCCCTTTGGTACCGATTGGAAGTCCTTTAAATTCTTTAATGAGTTTTACCACGTCTAATTCTTTCATAGCCCTATCCTTTACTCTAAGTCGTACAGCTTCTGCTTATATTTTACTTTATGATCATCGATTTGCACATTGGAACTTAATAAAATTCTTCTATAAAATCGGATCAAGATAAAGATAGGAGGATCTTTAATTATGCAAACATTATTCGAAAAGTGTGCTGTAGATTGTGCAAATAAAGGTGATTATTTTTTGCCTAGAGTGCGCTTAAACGAGCCAGGAAACGTGGAATTAGGTCTATGGGCACAGCGCCATCGAGAGTATCTGCGGAATCATCATAGAGTTATTTATTATAATTTGCTTACTCAGGGAAAGCTCGATACATACCTATCCGATGTAGAAAACTAAGCCCAAAAGTATTTTCAATTACTTATAAAATCACTTGCTGAAAAAGAAAATGTTGATGATAAGCTAAAAGAAAATAATGCGATGTTGTGGATTCAAAAGATGAACAACATTCAAAATCGGGCTAGAGAAATTGTGAATTCTGAGATAATTTATAACTACTAAATCACAATATTAGCACTACTAAGAGATCAAACAAAATCTCAAGGTAGTGCTTTTTGTTTGCTCAAAATTTTGATTGAGAAATTCTATGAATAATCTTAGCGAGCAGACCATTTATGGATATACATCCACAAACGGTACAAATATAGCGAGCAGTGTATTTATGGACAGATACCATAAATACCACTCGTTAGGGATGATCCCTAAGACCCTTAAAAATTGTTCATTAGTTTATCTGTTTCTTTATCTTTTTTTGAGAGCGCAAAGAATCATTTAATTTTAACCCTTCGTTTTTATCAGTTATTGTCCGAACACTATGAAGGACATATTTTTTGAAGAAATCTTTAAATCCAACTTGCGTTTTGATAGTTTTCTGTCCTTACAAGTGAAGAGATATAAAATCTTTTCGATAAACGCTTATTCTGGGTGTCCATTTTGATGGTGTTTGTCTAAATAGGTGAAGAGACATTAATAAATTCTCTTCAAATAGAGCATTTAGGGTGTGCATTTTAAAAGTGTTTGTCCAAATAAGTGAAGGGAGTGATGCAAGATGAAAAACGATAGCTTTTATAAGTTGCCAAAGAGATTGTTTCTTGATGCAAGATACAAGCACCTATCGATAAGTTCCAAGGTTTTGTATGCACTGTTACTTGATCGCAAAGCTTTATCCATCAAAAACAACTGGATCGATGCTAACGGCGATTACTATTTGTACTTCACGAACGGTGAAGCAAAGAAAATTTTAAATTGTGGTAATGAGAAGATAAGTAAATTGTTCAAAGAACTAGAAGCTGTAAATCTCATATTACGCAAACGACAAGGCTTGAGAAAACCAAATATCATATACGTTTATCGTATCTGAAGTCTGATTATCAAATTTCAAGAGTTTCGATTATCGAACACAAATAAGAATGATGATAGTAAGACTAGGAATATTACTAGCTGAAAAAATAAGTATATGTAGGAGAAATTAAGATGAAAGAAAATATTGAAAAGATAGATATAAGATTGCTTGTACCATTTAAAGATCATCCTTTTTCAGATCGTAATGGTTTAGAAAATGATGAACTACTACAAAGCATCAAAGATAATGGCATACTTGAACCAATTATTGTTAGACCTATGGAAAATGGTGATTTTGAAATTATATCCGGGCATAGAAGAGTTAATGTTTTAAAGAAGTTAGGTATTGATACGGTACCTGCCATTGTTGAAGATCTAAATGATCAAGAAGCCGTAATCGCAATGGTCGATGCCAATTTGAAAAGAGAACATATTTTGCCAAGCGAAAAAGCTTTTGCTTATAAGATGAAACTTGAAGCTATCAAGCATCAAGGAAAGACAACTTGTGGACAGGTTGTCCATAAGTCTAGAGAACAAATATCCGACAGTGAAAGTGGCAGACAAATTCAACGATATATCCGTTTGACATATTTGATACCAGAACTATTGAAACTTGTTGATGAGGATAGAATGGCGCTTACGCCAGCTGTTGAACTTTCTTACTTGTCTTTGGACGAGCAACAAAAACTATATGAGCAGATTGAATATACCTATGCCACACCATCATTATCGCAAGCGCAACGTCTGAGAAAATTAAGTGCAGGTCACAATTTCTTTTCAGATAGTATTGCACTTATTTTAAACGAAGAAAAGCCGAATCAGAAAGAACAGCTTAAATTTAGGACTGAGGATATCAAAAAATACTTTCCGAAAAATTACACACCAAAAGATATGCAGGAAGTGATCATCAAACTACTTGAAAGATGGAAAAGGAGCAGAGATAAAGATACAAGATAAATTAGAAGATAAGAAAGTGCATAGCGACGAATATAATCACTTTATTGATTTTATGGTTGAAATATATCTTAAGTACGGAGCGCTTGATATTAAATCATCGCTACAGATACTTTTGGATCTATTACCCAAAACAACGACTGGTATTAGTAGCGGCAGCAGCCGTCTTAAGAAGAATTAAAATTCGCACATTCGATTTAAATAAACATCAACATTACAATCTAATTATGGAGGATTACTTTTTATGGAAAATAAAAGCTGTTATATCTATACTCGTGTATCAACTTCAATGCAAGTTGATGGTTATAGTTTGGATGCACAAAAGGATAAATTAAGGAAGTATGCTGAATTTCAAGATTTGGAAGTTAAAGGTGAATATTGCGATGAAGGGAAATTGGGAAAAAGCGTTGAGGGAAGAATCGAATTTCAGAGAATGTTAGAAGATATAAGATCACTAAAAGATAATGTAGATTATGTGTTGGTCTTTAAACTTTCACGTTTTGGAAGAAATGCGGCGGATGTCTTAAATTCTCTTCAAATAATGCAAGACTTTGGTACAAATTTGATATGTGTTGAAGATGGTATCGATAGTTCAAAAGATAGTGGCAAACTGATGATTTCCGTTCTTTCTGCCGTTGCCGAGATTGAAAGAGAAAATATCTTAGTTCAAACAATGGAAGGGAGAAAACAGAAAGCTAGAGAAGGGAAATGGAATGGTGGCTTTGCGCCTTATGGATATAAGCTTGTCAATGGTGAACTAGAAATTGCCGAAGATGAAGCTGAAGCTATTCGTCTTATCTTTGATTTATATGCCAATACTGATATGGGCGCTAATTATACAGCTAAATATTTAGAGACTCATAATATCAGGAAAAAGCCCAGACAAAATGGTAAGTATCCATATTTCACTGCACATTTAATAATCAAAATAATCGATAATCCAGTCTATAATGGCAAGATTGCTTATGGCAGAAGAAAGACTGAAAAAGTAAAAGGCACCCGCAATGAATATAAACAAGTTAGATCAGATGATTATCTTTTGGTTGAAGGGATTCATAAAGCAATAATTGATGATAAATTATGGGATAAAGCGCAACGTAAGCATAAGTCACAGGTCAAGAAATATGAAGTTGTAGATCGCCTTAAAAACCAACAAAAGCATTTATTGTCAGGTATGATTAAGTGTCCAATCTGTGGCGCAGGAATGTATGGTAATAAGTCATCAAAGCGTAAGAAAGATGGCACAAAATATAAAGATTATTATTTCTATGGTTGCAAGCATCGCAAACTAATCAACGGTCATAGATGCACCTATAATAAGCAGATAAATGAAGAAGTGTTAAATGATGCAGTGATTGAGATCGTAACTAAGTTAGTTAGAAATAAAAAACTTCTTGAGAGTATGAAAGAAAAGATTGATTCTAAGATCAATACAACAGATATCGATATAGAAATTGAAAACTTTCAAAAACAGTTAAGGCAATTAAATATGTCCAAGATTAATTTACTGGATGATATTGGTGCTCTTGATCCAGAAGACAAACATTATAAAGCGATGAAATCCGACTTAAATGATCGTTTATATTCCATCTATGACAAAATTGAAGATATCAATGATTTATTAGAAGAAGCTTATGCGACAAAGCAAACCATTGAAAAAGATAAGATTACAAGCGATAATATTTATGAGATTTTGACGAATTTTGATGTGTTTTATCAGCGAATGAATAAAGTTGAGCAGAGGAAATTTATTGAGCTTTTGATCGATGAGATCCAAATTTATAAAGAAAGACAGCCCAATGGCCAATGGATCAAAAGCATTAAATTCAAGCTTCCGTTACTAGAGGAAACTTTGGGTACTTACTTGGACAAAAATTCGCAGGATGAAACGGTTGTATTGATGTCAAAGGTGAACCCTACTAAGTAAATATAGACTTGAAAACAAAGACTTTTCGGGTTACTATCGTTAAAGTGTTCGATTAGCGTCTTGAAAAGTCTTTTTAGTTATTAGAATTTTGATATTGTGGGAACTGGTCAATATGATATGGTTGACACTACAAGATGATTGACAATAAAAATGAACCCTTTTAATAAAGTGGGCAATGGAGTCAACTTAGTAAGTTGGCTCTTTTTTATTTTTTTGGAAATAAAAGAGTATCTTTTTTACTTGTAGTTAAGTATAATTATCTATTTATTATCTTATTTCCTTTACTTTTGTTGTATAATGTAGTTAAGAAAGAAGGTGCTTCTATGTTCGTTAGAGTTATCAAAAATAATAAGGGTAAGAAAAATACCTGTTTTTGTGCACTCGTTGAATCCTATCGTGATTCTTCTGGCGTTCCTAAACATCGTGTCCTTATCAACTTTGGGCAGGTTGATGAGGAATCCGTTCCTTTTCTGAAGGCTGCTTTCTCCAAGAAAAAGCCTCGTCTTGTCTATGATGATGAATAATGTAAGTTAAGTCTTGCACATGCGAAGAAGGACTACACGGTATTAGCGGATGAAATAGAAATCCTAAGAGATAAAAAGCAGGAGATTTTGGTGCAGCGTGCAGAGACTGAGGGTGTAAAGAAGCGCATTAGCGAGCTTTCGGAATTTTTACAAAACACCGATACAGAGCTAACTGATTATGATGAGCTGATGGTTAGAAAATACATCGAGCAGATAAAGGTGTACGATGAGAAGCTCACCGTATGCTTTAAGGCAAAAGTGGAGATTGATATTCCGCGATAAAATGAATATACAGACAAATCAGGAGGCAGGGGTTATTCCATGCCTTTTGTGGAATTGATTTTATTCGTGGTTTGGTATATAATATGTGATAGTAGAACAAGGAGTAGTCTGTAGTTTCGTAGGAGAGATCATATGGAATATTTATCAATAAAACAAACAGCAGAAAAATGGGGTATTTCCGTCAGAAGGATTCAGGTGCTTTGCGCTGAGAAACGCATTCCTGGCGCCATAAAGATTGGTTCTTATTGGGCCATTCCTGCTGATGCAGAAAAACCAGATGATCAAAGAATTAAAAGTGGAAAATATATAAAGGAGCAGGAGTAGGAGGTGCCTTTGAATGGACGTTCGTGTAGCGATGAATATGACGCATGATGAGATTAAAAGTAAATACAAAGAATATCTAAGGTTACAGGCACTTAGCAAAAATACAGTGCAGACAGCGTCCAACGATACCTTTTACTTGTGGAAGAATGAAAGTAAAGAGCTATTCTGGGAGAAGATATTATCGCCAGATTTTGAGATCGTGTATCGCGCAGCTATGGTAGAGTCCCTATCCAAGCGTACCAAGGGTGATCCACAAAAGCTCATTAGTTCATATATGTCCAGCACAAGACGTTTTAGAAAGTTTCTGGAGTGTGATGCTGCGGAAACGACAGCAGCGCCGGACCAGACCATTCGAAAAAGGAAGGTCAACGTCGATGTCCCAACACCATGTGCAAGCGAGGTTGAGTTGTATCTCTCTAAATGGGATGAGCTTGAGCATTATCGTTTGCAGGAGGATGCTTTAGACAAGCTGTTTTTTACGTTGTGCCCGGAAAACAAAGATATTTCCGATGTGCTTTTGAAGGTGTCAACGCTGAATGATTTTTATAGCACAAACATCTTCTCTGTTTACCCGGTGGCAAAACATATCACATCACTTGCTATTGATGCTAGGTTGAAGGCCGGTGATGTCACTTTGGTTGGAGATATTCAGAGGGTGCTAATCAACGGCTCGGAGAGAAAATTCTATTCGTTTGCAACAAAATATTGCAGTCATCATAATCCGCTGGAGTATCCCATCTATGATAGCTACGTAGAGAAGGTGCTTAAGCATTATAGGGACTTAGATAGATTTGCGAAATTTAGCAATGATGACCTGAAGGATTATATACGCTTCAAAGGTGTGTTAGTCGATTTTAGAAGATTCTATCACCTGGAGCAGTTTAATTTGAAGGAAATCGATAAGTATATATGGCAGTTAGGAAAGACATATTTTCCCAAGGATTTCAGTAAGAAAAAATAACGGAAGTGCACTATGGCTTTTGATCCAGGCTTGAAAATAGGACAAATATTAAAAAATGCAGATATTGTTGACACCTTTAAGTACGGCAACATGGGTGGAATGCGTCGTTCAAAGACTACGAACACCTTGGTTATTGTATCTGACTATACAAAAGGCATTTATCATGACAAGTGGATCGGCGGCGTTCTGCATTACACTGGCATGGGTAAATCCGTAGACCAGGATTTGTACTGGTCTCAAAATGCAACGCTCGCAGAAAGCGGCTTCAATGGTGTCGATGTGCATTTATTTGAGGTGATGGATGCCGGCGAGTATGTTTATTGCGGAAGAATTGAGTTGGTGGATAAACCATATGCGGATACCCAGCCTGGTGAGGATGGTGTGCCAAGAAAAGTATGGATGTTCCCCCGTTCGGCCAGTTCCGGATAATGACGTACAGAAGCCACAAATGTTTGTATTTAAAGATACGGAGGACTACAAGGCACGCGGTAAGAACGTGGATGAAGAATATACCAAAATGATGCAGGAACTCAAAAAGAGTAAAACAAAACCTCCGATTGCAAAGGCGCCGGTGTATGTAAAATCAGAACCGAAGCCACCTGTTGTTATCCCAGCGGATATTGTAGGTAAAACAGTGAAGCATAAAACCTTTGGAACCGGCAAGATTACAGAGATTGTCGGCACCACCATTGTTATACAGTTTGAAACCGTTGGAGAAAAGAAGATGGGATACGAATTTTGCATGGAGAAGAAGCTGCTGGAATTTGTATAAGTGGACAATATGAAAACAGTTAGAGTGGTAGCAGCAGTTATCCTTCAAGGTGACAGGATATTTGCAACTGCAAGAGGCTACGGAGAATTTAAAGGACAGTGGGAGTTCCCTGGCGGAAAGATTGAGGTCGGAGAGACGCCACAGCAGGCCCTTATAAGAGAAATAAAAGAAGAACTGAATGTAATGGTATCCGTAGGAGATCTGATTGATACGATTGAATACGATTATCCTACATTTCACCTGTCTATGGATTGCTTTTGGTGTGAAATTACTGACGGAGAGCTAAAGCTCCTGGAGGCGGAATCAGCTCGCTGGCTTACAAGGGAAACCTTGTATGATGTTCCGTGGCTGCCGGCGGATTTGGGTGTTGATTAAGAAGATTGCTACGCAGATGGAGAATATGAAGTATATTACCAGGATTGTAATAAAAGGTGTTTCCGGCTATGGCCCTGCAGATGAAGCATACAATGATAAAGTTACCATTACGCCTACTTCAATTTCTTATGAATACAAGCCGTTGTACGAATCAGAGCTCAATCCAAGCAGAAAGTGGAGTTATAAAACAAATAGTCCTATTTTTAGGATGATGTACGACAAGGTTGCGGGTATGCTTCCGGCGATCATTGAAAGAGGCATACAGGAGTTCTGTACGGATATTGGTGGTATTGAGTACACTATCACATATTCAGATAAGACGAAATTCAAAGAGATTTACTGGGGTCCGAGAGATTACTTTGAAGAATTGTTTGTGGCAATAAAGCGCATGGTGCCGGAAACGGAGTATACACCAGTGGTATTACTTACATCGGAGGATTTCGATGATGAGGAGGATGAGGAATAACTTATGAAAATACATTACTTTCAGAGATACCATGAAAAAGAGAACGTGGCAACAGCAAACACCATGCTTTTGCTTTCACGCTTATATTCGTACTCGTCAGATAAGTTTTTCAGGTTTTTAAAGTCAGAATATTTTTCTGATTCCTTCAATCCGGAGATTGTATTCACATTGCAGGAAAAGAGTGTTGATAGTATCCCTGACGCGACAATTACGCAGGAAAGCTTCAAGATTGTTGTAGAAATAAAGATGTCAGATTGGTTCCATGAGGACCAGTTGCTTCGGCATTTAAATTCCTTTACTGATGAAAAGTATAAGGTCATGCTCACTCTGGCACCAGAAACAATGGAAGCCGGAAAGATGAAAGCTTTTGAAGAGAAGCTAAAGGAATATAACGAAAAGCAAAAACATCCGGTAATTCATATCAATACGACTTTTGAGGCTATGGCAAATGCTATAAGCGATGTGTTAGACGATAGAGATTACGATATGCAGGATGTCCTCGCAGATTATCTGAACTATTGTTATTCAGATGGACTGATTCCGGTTTCTGATGCATGGAAATATATGAGGATGCAGCTTGCAGGAACCACGTTTGATTTCAATATCAGTTCAAATGTTTATTATGACAATGCAGAGCGCGGCTTTAGAGCTCATGATACGCTTGGACTTTACAAGAATAAAAGTGTACGAGCAATTGGTAAAGTAATCGCCAGAATTACTGCGGTTGAAACTGAAAACGGCGTTAAATACAATGCAGAATTTGGTGAGTTAACGGATGAAAGAAAATCCATCATTGCTGAAGCTATGGCTGATGGTGATTTGCATGGATATGACCTTAGAACGACTGAACACAGATACTTCTTTGTGGAGAAGTTCTACGAAACTGATTATAAGAAGGTAACGCCAAGAGCACCGATGGGTACTAGAATATTTGATTTGACGCAGGTGCTCGGTACGGAAGATATTCCTGATATAGAGGAACTTGCGCAGCGATTAATGAGTGAGAGCTGGACTTGATTAATGTGAAGTTGAAAGGGGTGTTATAATGGACAAACGTGCTTTTTTGAAAACTGTAATTGAAGTGTTAAAATATGATGACAAATTTAAGAAAATAGAAAAAAGAGAAATCCTGATTAAACTTTTATCGAGGTCTTCAGTTAATTTTTTGCCACAGTGGGGGTTTGTTGGAGCTGGAGTCCCTGATCAGCGCTGGGAGATTGTCGAAGTTAGATGTCCGGTACCACTTTTAAATGAGGCACACGAACTAGAGCCGGATATAGATAAGATAGTCTCATATGTTTATGAAGAGTCTGAAGAACACGCTTTGCAAAAAGTCAATATTCGCCCATTGGTTATTGATACTCCACCAGAGATCGTGGAACATGAGGTGGTATTTGATGAACTTCAAGATACAGTGATTCAAGGTATACGAGATGCAAAATATATGATATGGGTTGCAGTTGCATGGTTCTCTAATGATGCTATTTATAATGAGCTTATTGCAAAGAAAAATAGAGGTGTCAGCATTAGAGTTTTAGTATCAAATGAACCGACAAATAATACTACTGTTCAAAAACTCAAACGCGAAGGTGTAGACGTAAAGGTTGTCAATACATGGGGCGAGAATGGTAGAAATAGAATGCATCATAAGTTCTGCATTGTAGATTTAGATTATGTTATGCATGGCTCCTACAACTGGAGTAAGAATGCAAATTATAATGAGGAAACATTAGCCACAGCACTTGACCGTGAATTTGTATCTAAATTTGCAGATGAATTTATGGAAATTTACAACGAAATTGTATAACGATAGCCTTGAGCTATCGGTGAAAGGTTTGTTGACCAGTTATGAGTAACGGGCAGGCAGGTATGACGTACTTACTGTCGTGTCGTGCCATATTGAAAGTGTCGTACTTTTGAGTCGAGATCTATAGAAAAAGATAGATGAAAATAATTATTTTTATCAAAAAGCATATACAAAAGAGTATATTTCATATATAGTAATACAAGTAGACAATCAATCAGGAGGGTTAATAATGATTGAAATATTAAAAGCAATATTGTTCGGTATTGTAGAAGGTGTGACAGAATGGCTTCCTATCAGCAGTACAGGACATATGATTTTACTTGATGAATTTATTAAATTGGATGTAAGTCCAGAATTTTATAGTTTGTTTCAGGTTGTCATTCAGTTGGGTGCAATTATGGCTGTTGTTATTTTGTTTTGGAATGATTTTTTTCCTTTTGGAAAAAAAGACAATCCATATCCATTAGCTAAAGATGGTTTATTATCTTATGTAAAAGTTGATAAGGTTGTCTTATGGATTAAAATATTAGTAGCCTGTATTCCAGCAGCAGTCGTTGGGGTACTCTTTGATGAACAACTAGAAGCAATGTTCTATAATTATCAGACAGTATCTATAGCATTGATTGTTTTTGGGATTGCGTTTATTGTGATTGAAAATAGAAATGCGCATCAACATAGTCGCATCCATTCATTACGAAATATTACAATTCAGACAGCTTTACTGATTGGTGTATTTCAGCTGATTGCAGCGATTTTCCCTGGAACATCACGTTCAGGTGCAACGATTGTAGGAGCTTTATTATTAGGCGTATCTAGAACCGTTGCAGCTGAGTTTACATTCTTTTTAGCAATTCCAGTTATGTTTGGAGCTTCACTATTAAAGATTGTTAAATTTGGTCTGTCTTTTACAATGCAGGAAGCAACAATTCTTATTATTGGTATGGTTGTCGCCTTTGTTGTTTCTGTATTTGTTATTAAGTTTTTAATGAGTTATATTAAAAAACATGACTTTAAAGTTTTTGGATGGTATCGTATTGTTTTAGGTATCATAGTTCTTGTATATTTTATGTTTTTAGGATAACACGATTTCTGTCGTGTTTTTCTTTGTATGGAGGAAATATGAAGTATCAGTTAGTGTATTCATGTGATGAAGAACTTTATCAGTTTTATTTGCGTCAAAGAACGTATTTTTCATTGGATGTTCAAGAAATAACTTATGATTATATTAATCAGGATATGTTGGGGCCTGAGGGGTTTGATGAAAGAAATCATTTTCACTATAAAATATATGAACATCAAACAATGATTGCTTATATAGATTATATGCTTGGCTATCGTTTTTCTATGAAACATGATCAGTCGTATTTATGGATTGGTTTGTTTCTAGTAGAAGAAAGCTTATGGCATCATCATTATGGTCAAAGAATTATTCAAAGATTATGTCAAAATTATTCTCAATATACGATACAGTTAGCTTGTTTATCTCAAAATAAAAACGGAAAGGCTTTTTGGCAAGCTATGGGCTTTAAAGAAATAGCTCGTTCATATTGGGGTCATGAAGAAGTTATAATATTTGAAAAACAGTCTATGGAGGTATTATGAGTTTTATTGATTTTGAAAAAGAATATATGAATACAAAAAAAGAGAGTCAATATATTCATCGTTATTGCAATATGTTTGCTGTGTTAAGACTTGTCTTTTTTTGCGTGATGATTGTATTGTTATTATTGGGATATTATTGGCAAAACATTGGCTATGTTTTAGCAGGAATTTTCTTTATTGGATTTATAGTCATGGTTATCATTCATAATCGTTATAAAAAACAAGATCTTTATATCCAATCCCTTTTGAAAACATATAAGCGTCATATTGATAGAAAAGAGGGGAAATGGAAAGAATTTGAAGAGAATGGAGAGGCTTTTTTAAGTGATCAGGACTATAAAAGCCTTGATTTGGATGTTTTAGGTCAAAATTCATTATATCAGATGATTTGTGTAGCATTTACCCAACAAGGGAAAAAGCAATTAGCAGATTATCTGATTCAGGATAGCAGCTATGATCAAATGATGGAACGTCAAAAAGCAGTTAAAGAATTGGCAGATATGCCAGAATTTGTTGTTCGATTAGAAACATTAGGTTCAATGATTCCAGAACAAAAAAAGAATGGCATTGAAAAATGGATGGCATATATTCAAAATCAGTCCATTCCAATATTATCACGATTTTTATTTATTATACCTTTGATTATCTGCTGTAGTTTGATTTGTGTCTGTTTTGGATGGGGCACACCATATAGCCAAGCCATATTGGAAGTAGGAGTCGTTTTACAATTGTGTTTTACGTTTTTAAAATATCGTTATCATCAGGAAATGTTTGAACCAATTGCGTACTTATCCACAGGTTTGGAAAGTTATGCACAGAGTTATGCACAAATTGTGAACAACTCATTTTCTTCATCTTATCTAAAATCATTACAATCAAATATAACGCATCAAGAGGATGCTATAAAGGCTATTTTACAACTTTCGCGTATAAGTCAAAAGGTTATCTATCGTCAAAATATTTTTGCTTTTCTATTTTTAAATGGTTTAGGATTATTTGATTATTATATTCAATATCAATATGCCAAGTGGCTCAAGCAATATAGTCATGCTGTTCCAAAATGGTTTGAAAGTTTAGCTCATATAGAAGCATTAATGAGCTTGGCAGTTTTAAAAGTGGATCAGTTTGATGTTGTCTTGCCCGATATTCAGGAACAGAAAGCTTTATCATTCCATGATTTGCGTCATCCTTTAATTGATCCTTATCATGTTGTTGGAAATGATTTTGAAATGCAGGAATCTTTATGTGTGATTACAGGTTCTAACATGTCTGGAAAAACAACATTTATGCGAACTATTGCTTTAAATTTAATTTTAGCATATGCCGGGGGATTTGTTTTTGCTAAAAATATGAGCTGTTTTCCAATGCATATTATGACCTCTATGCGTGTGAAAGATAATGTGGAAGAAGGTATTTCTACTTTTTATGGAGAACTTTTACGTATTAAGGAAATGATTGAATATTCTCATAAGAAACAACCAATGATTTGTTTTATTGATGAGATTTTTAAAGGAACAAACTCTTTGGATCGTATTGCCGGAGCAAAAGCAACGATTGAAAAGTTATCCTTACCTTATGCTTATACCTTTTTAACAACGCATGATTTAGAACTAGGTCAGCTAAAAAAACAGAATTATCATTTTGATGAATACTATGAAGATGAACACATATATTTTGATTATAAAATCAAAAAAGGCATATCAAAATCAAGCAATGGGCAATTCTTATTAAAACAGGTTGGTATTCTTGATTGATAGGGGGTTAATGGAAATGAAAGAAAAAACAATGAAAGATATGTTTAAATTAACTTTTGGCGAAGAGGTTGGAAATGCTGTCAGTCATGGTGTGATGGCTTTACTATGTTTATTATCCTTGCCTTTTGTAGCTGTATATTCATATATTAAAGGTGGAGTTGTTCGTAGTGTAGGTGTTTCTATTTTTGTTATTTGTTTATTTTTAATGTTTTTGATTTCAACAATATATCATAGTATGGCTTATGATTCTAAACAGAAATATGTCTTTAGAAAATTAGATCATATCTGCATCTATTTAGCGATTGCTGGAAGTTATACACCCGTAGCTTTATGTGTCGTTCAAGGCTGGGTAGGTATTTTAATTTTAGTTATTCAATGGTCTGCAGTTTTAGCTGGAATTTTATTGAAAGCTATTGCGAAACGATCTTTTCCCGTTTTATCTACGACTATTTATTTAGTCATGGGATGGATAGCCATTATCTTTATTCCATTTCTTATTCATTCTTCTTTCTGGTTTTTGTTTTTTATTGTTATGGGTGGAATCATGTATTCCGTAGGTGTTTTCTTCTATGCTAAGCATAAAAAATATTTTCATTTTGTCTGGCATTTATTCATTAATTGCGCAAGTATTTTACATTTCATAGCAATTGTTTTTCTCATGTAATAAAAACCCCAGGACAGAGCTTTAGCTTGTCTTTGGGGTTATTTTTCTTCATCTGTTTCATAAAAAGTATCAAGTATTCTTTCGGCAATCATTTTATATTGATTACTTAAAGAACAGATTAATAATAAAATGAAAACAAGTTGGTAAGAGTTATCTAAATCTATGTGTTGATTTTTAATTAAGTTTTGAATAGAAATTGTCACATCATGAGATAACTCTTTTTGTATGTTTAAATAATTATTATAAATGGGTTCAATTTCTTCCATATGATCATGGAAAGGCTGTAAAATCTTTTTGATTTCCTGGATAGAAATAGTATTTTTTAGTGAATAGATAAGTAACATTTGTAAAATATGATTTTTTGTATATTTCTTTCCTTTGATAGGTTTTAATAATCCTTCTTTAGAATAATTATTAATCATCGTTTTGGTTAGAAGCTTATCATCATCATGTCGCTTATTATCAGCAAGATTAATATCAAATAAAGTCATAATTTGATCCATATACAAATCAAGAGAAGGTATATCTTCCGATTTTAAATGACTCATGTTTTCAATCTGATCTAAAATCATATCTAATTTTTCATTGTTCATAAACTCACCTCATAAATAACTATACATGAATTTATACAAAATAACAATATCTCGTTGACAAATGGTTAAAATAAAATATAATAGATGTATAAAGTAGTATTAAATACTACATATAAAGGAGTTGATATTGTGAGAAAGTTGTTTCAGAAAGCTATGGATCCTATTAGCAGTGAAACTCATTTTATAGGTGCCTGTTTATCTTTCATTGGTTTATTGATTATGATTTTTATTGGAATACAGAAAGATACGTCACCGGCTGTTTTATGTGCTGGAATCATTTTTGGCATATCATTGATTGCTTTATATAGTGCCAGTTCAATTTATCATTTTTTTAGTGGCAGTCAAAGAATAAAAACGATTTTAAGAAAATTAGACCATTCAATGATCTATGTATTAATAGTTGGAACTTATACTCCAGTTGTTATTGCATGTATGCCTGCGCCTCATTCATATTATTTTCTTGCTGTTTTGTGGAGTGTTGCTATTATTGGAATTATTTTAAAAATCTATTGGTTAAATGCACCTCGCGTGGTTGCAACAGCTATTTATTTGATTTTAGGATGGTCTATCTTATTTGATTTTCAATCATTTAGAGGTATTCCTTTACCTTGTTTGTTCTTAATTGCCTGTGGTGGTATTGCATATTCTATTGGTGCTTTTATTTATATTTTTAAAAAACCTAATTTAACGAAAGATTTTGGCTTTCATGAACTTTTCCATATATTTGTCATTATGGGTTCAGTATTTCATTATCTGGCAATTGTTATTTTTATTTTATAAAAAGCATATCTATGCTTTTTTTCTTTGCTTTATATGTCATTTTTGCTTATAATAGGAACTGGTGATAAAAGAATGAAAAAATTAAAATTAACATATCAGACTATGATATTATATGTTTTGACCTTTTTGGTCATTGTTATAGGAGATCAGGTGACAAAAATCATTGTTGATCATACATTATCTCTAGGTGGTAGTTATTCCATTATAGATAATTTCTTTTATTTTACATATACACATAATACAGGGGCAGCCTGGGGAATGTTGGCAGGTAAAATAAATCTATTCGTGATTGTATGGATAGTTGCTGCGATTGGAATTGTTTATTATTTTATCAAATCTGAACCCTATCAAAAATTGACACGTTTTGGATTGGTACTTGTTTTTGGGGGATCAATTGGCAATTTAATTGATCGTATTGCCTTTGGATATGTAAGAGATTTTATTGATTTTATTATTTTTGGATATAATTTTCCTATTTTTAATGTTGCTGATATGGCGATTACTATTGGTATGGCGTTAGTCATCTTAGAAATATGTATAGAGGAGTATAAAGCATGGAAACTATCAAAATCACAGTAGATGAAGAACATAAAGGTCAAAGGCTGGATAAATTGTTGTCTGGTTATTTGAAAGATATGTCAAGAACACAGATTCAACAATTAATTCGTCAACAAAATGTGACTGTGAATGATGTCATTGTTAAATCAAGTTATAAAGCCGAAATAGGAGATATTTGTTGTGTATCTATTCCTGAACCAGAAAATATAGATATATTACCAGAGAATATTCCGCTTGATATTGTTTATGAAGATCAGGACGTCATTGTAGTCAACAAACCAAGTGGTATGATTGTTCATCCATCAGCAGGTATTTATTCAGGAACTCTTGTGAATGCTTTATTATATCATTGTCAAGATTTATCAGGTATTAATGGCGTGATGCGACCAGGTATTGTTCATCGTATTGATAAGGAAACAAGTGGTTTATTAATGGTTGCAAAAAATGATTTGGCACATCAAAGTTTAAGTAAGCAATTACAGGAGCATACAGTTACAAGACGTTACTATGCATTGGTTCATGGTTTGATTCCTCATGAGTTTGGACGAATTGAAGCACCTATTGGACGTGATCCTCGTGATCGCCAGAAAATGACTTGTACTGATAAAAATGCCAAAGAAGCAATCACAAATTTTAAAGTGATTGAACGTTTTCGTGATATGAGTTTGGTTGAATGTCGTTTAGAAACTGGACGTACACATCAAATTCGTGTTCATATGCAATATATTGGACATCCTGTATATGGTGATCCACAATATGGACTTAGACGTGATGATACAAGTCATGGTCAATATTTACATGCTAAAATTTTAGGATTTATTCATCCACGAACACATGAAGAATTATATTTTGAAAGTGAGTTACCAGATTTCTTTTTAAATAAACTTTCACAACTAAGAGAAGAAATGGGGGAATAAAAATGTCTAAAGTGATTAGTTGGGATCAGTATTTTATGGGAATTGCAAAATTATCAGCATATCGTTCAAAAGATCCTAATACACAAGTGGGGGCTTGTATTGTGAGTCCTGAAAATAAAATCGTAGGTGTCGGATATAATGGATTGCCTTGGGGATGTGAGGATACGGAATTTCCTTGGAACAGTCGAGAAGGGGATATGTATGATACAAAATATCCATATGTTGTTCATGCTGAGTTGAATGCAATTTTAAATAGTATTCAAAATCTCAAGGGATGTCGTATCTATGTATCATTATTTCCTTGTCATGAATGTGTGAAAGCTATTATTCAAAGTGGTATTCAAAAGATTATTTACGAAGATGATAAATATAATGATACACCTAGTGATCGTGCTGCAAAGCGTATGCTGGATGCTGCAGGTGTTGCCTATCAAAAAATGCAACGCTTCGATATAGAGATTAAAGATTAATAAAAAAGCTGAGTTATATTGTTTTTAATCATTCCAATATAGCTCAGTTTTTATATTTTATAAACTTATTCAAAATTGGTTTTATAAAATATCAAAAGGTAATAATAAAAAAGAATGGTTCATTTCCATTCTTACTGTTCTTTCAATAATGCCTTAACACGTTTTGTGTTTGTAAAATTGAGTTTGACAACTTTTGTTAAAATATTTTCGCCATATTTAGCAGCAATCTTTGCAGCAACAACATCAACTTGAGAACTTGATCCACGGATTAAATTCATTTTTAAACTTTTTGTCATATTTGCAAAATACTGTAAATATGCATATCTTGATAAAATTTCCGCAGCTAATACAGCCATGTATTTTTGTTCGGCATCTGAAACAAACATTAAATCTTTTACAACAATAACTTCATTTTTCAGATAATTAAAATATGTTTTTGGAGAAACAAATTGATTGATCACTTTTACCTTTACATTTTGTTTGACTTTCTGCATAACATTCACAGTTGCCTGATTGTAGAGTTTTGATTTAATATTAGCTTGATTAAAACCATCACTTACCATTTTATTATAATGTGAGTTATCTAAAATTAATAAACTATAAATAAGCTTGTCTTTAATGAGCTTTGCACATTGAATAATTTCACGATTACTTAAAGTTGTTATATCATCAATTTTGAGCTCTTTTAATAACTCAATATCTTTTTCCTGTACATAACATGATACAACACAAATTGGACCTAAATAATCAGTAGAACCTGTTTCAGCACATCCAATATGATGATACGGAAAAATATCTTCAATGTTCGTTGTCATATTAGCTAATTGTTTCGCTATTTTCTTAGACCAATGTTTGGCTTCCTGAAAAGCATTAGCACCCGAAAACTCAACTGTATGATTATCTTTAGCGATAATATCGCAACCAATAGCATGTGCTTTAAATATAAGGTTTGTGTCATCAACTGGAACCATTTGACTATCATAATATTTTTTCATTTTCTCCAATGTAATTTGTTCAACTTTTAAAATAATTGGTTCCACGTTAATCACCTCATTATTATTTTAACATAATTTTGTTAATTTTGACAGAACATTTTTCAAATGTTATAATATCGGCGTTTATAAGGAGGGTTTTTCTTGGATTTTTTTTCAATAGACATCATTTGTGTCATATTTTTAGTGATAACTGCGATTATTGGGTATAAAAAAGGATTCATTATTCAGCTTTATGATATTATATCTTTTTTATTCGTTTTATTGTTAGTCTATTTTTTAAGTGATCCATTATCATCAATATGGACAATTTATCAATATGACAGCCATGATTTTATTGCTTCACTAATAGGTTCTACAATTAATCGTATAGTCGTTGGTTTCATCCTATTTATTGTTTTCATGATCATAAAAAAAATCATAGGAGTTTTGGTAAAACCACTATTAAAAGGTATTATGCATACTTTTTCTTTAACAGCTTTTGCAGATCGTTTATTAGGTCTATGTTGTCATGTGGTTGAAGGAATATTGATTATTTATATCTGTCTGGTTTTTCTTTTCATTCCATTTGTAGCTAATGGAAAAGAAATGATTCAAAATTCCTATATCGCAAATGCCATTGTCGATATGATTCCCGATGTCACTCAAACCGTTATGAATATGAGTGATCTTATGCAAGATAATAATAGTCTGGATACTTATTCAAAAGAATTTATCGCTGAATTTACATTGAATGCCATGAATGCTCATTTTATCAATGAACAAGATGCACTTCAATTATTTGAAGATTATGTATTTCATCAAAATCAGACCATTCAGTTGAATCCTTCACAAATTCAGCAGTTAACACAATTATTAGAAGATTCAAACTATTCAACACAACAGATTCAAGACGTTCTATCTCAAATAAAGGGGTGATAAAATGAAAAATATATATGAAACATTAGAAATGAACATCATTCAGGATAAAATCATGCGTTTTTGTGCTTCATCATTAGGGAAACAAGAAGTTCAAAAATTACAGATATTTGATGATGAAGATGATGTTAATGAGGCATTAGATAAAGTTGATGAAGCCATGAAATTTATTGATCGACAAGGAAGATTACCATTAGGTGGACTTAGTGATATTTCTTTGAGTTTAAAAAAAGCTAATAGAGATGGTCAATTAACAGGTGAAGAATTGTTACATGTCCAAACTCATCTGGAATGTGTTGTTAATGTCCAAAATTATTTTGATAATAGCGAAATAACAGCTCATTTTTTAAATGAACTTAACACTGGTTTAGTAGCTCAACCCCGTTTATTAGAAGAAATAAGAAAATGTATAACTCCAGATGGTCAAGTCGATGATCATGCCAGTCCTAAGCTTTTTCATATTCGTCAACAGATAAGGAATACTCAGTCACAAATCCGTACAAGAATGGAACATCTTGTGAAGGAAAGTCAGGATTATTTATCTATTGATCAAATGACATCAAGAAATAATCGGCTGGTATTGCCAGTTCAGTCGCATCATAAAAATCAGATTCAAGGACTTATTCATGCTCAAAGTGCGACCGGGCAAACTGTTTATATTGAACCAGCAGAAGTTGTAAGTATGAACAATCAGATCAGTTTATACGAGGCTCAAGAAAAGGAAGAAGTGGAACGTATTCTTTTTCATCTTTCTCAACTTATTAAAAATCATTATTATCACTTTCATTTTAACTTAGAGATTCTTACTGAATTAGATTTTATTTTTGCTAAAGCACAGTTTGGTGTGCTTTATCATTGTTGTCGACCAACGATCCAAAAAGATGGCAATGTTTTGTCTTTTTTAGAAGCACGTCATCCATGTATTGATCAAGAAAAAGTGATTGCGAATGACATTATATTAAAACAGCATCGTATTTTATTAATTACTGGAAGTAATACTGGTGGAAAAACAGTGACATTAAAAACAGCAGGTTTATTATCGTTTATGGCGTTATGTGGACTACCAGTCCCAGCTCGTGAAGCTGTTATTCCTTTATTTGATCAGATATATGTCGATTTGGGGGATGAACAGTCTATTGAGCAGTCACTTTCAACATTTTCTAGTCATATGATGAAAATTATAGATATTTTACATCATGCAACTGCATCAAGTTTAGTTATATTAGATGAAATTGGATCTGGAACTGATCCTCAAGAAGGAGAAAGTCTGGCTGAAGCTATTTTATCACGTTTTGTAGATATGAAATCTTTTGTTTTAGCCACTACCCATTATGGTCGACTCAAAACATTTGCAAAAGAGCATCCAGAGATATTGATGGCGGCCGTTGCTTTTGATGTAGAGTCAATGAAACCAACATATCATTTGAAATTGGACAGTGTTGGACAATCATATGCTATTGAAATTGCAGAACTTTTAGGTTTAGACAAAAACATTGTTCAAAATGCACGAAATATTAAAAATGAATCCATGTCTGAACATGAAAGATTAATGGAAACACTGCAAATGAAAGAGGATATTTTAGAACAAAAGGAAAAACAACTTATTGAATCTCAAGAAGAAGTTCAAATCTTACAAAACAAATATGAAAAACAGTTACGTCAGATAGAAAATCAAAAAGATCAAATGATTCAAAAAGCTAAAGATGAGGCTAATGCAATTATCGATAAAGCCAAAACAGAAGTTCAGGATATGATGAATATTATGAAACAGTCGACATTAAAACCTCATGAAATGAATCAAATACGTCATGATTTAGATCAAATGAAATATGTTAATCAGGAGGTTGTTCATAAACAGGATCATCAATTGCATATTGGAGATCATGTTCGTGTGTTGAAGATGAACAGAGAAGGGGATATTGTGGAAGTTTTAAAGAATCATATGGTTATGGTTTCTATATCTGGACTCAATGTTAAATTACATGAAGATGAAGTGCTTTATTTACATCCTCAAACAAAAGTGAAAAAAGTTGAAAAAGCAAAAATAAAGAAATCAACCGTTTCTAAAACAGGAAATTATGAAATTAATATTATTGGAAAAAGATATGAAGAGGCAATGGCATTGGTTGATAAATTCTTGGATGATGCTTTGGTGATGGGATATCCGCATGTCCGTATTGTACATGGAATGGGAACTGGCGCACTTCGAAAAGGAGTAAGGAAAATTTTAGATAAGAACAAACACGTTGTATCATATCGAGATGGTGGACCTAATGAAGGTGGATTAGGGGCTACACTGGTATATTTTGAATAATGAATGATCTTATTAGAAATAAGCTCTCTTTATTACCTGCATCACCAGGATGTTATTTAATGAAAAATAAAGAGGGAACTGTGATTTATGTTGGTAAAGCTAAAAAATTAAAAAATCGTGTTCATTCTTATTTTGTTGGTGTTCATAATTATAAAACGACAAAACTGGTAAGTGAAATTGAGGATTTTGATTATATTGTAACTGATAGTGAAAAAGAAGCACTGCTTTTAGAAATTAATCTGATTAAAGATTATACCCCTCAATATAATATAATGTTTATGGATAATACCTATTATCCATATATTCAAATGACAAATGAAACACATCCTCGCTTACGTATTGTTAGAAATGCCAAAGAAAAAAAAGCCAAACATTTTGGTCCATTTCCAGATGCTACTGCAGCTAGAGAAACTTTTAAATTATTAAATCGTTTATATCCTCTTAGAAAATGTAATCATATTCCTAAAAAACCTTGTCTTTATTATTCATTGGGACAATGTCTGGCGCCATGTATTCAAGATGTTGATGAGAATATATATGTTGATATTAAAAAATCTATTACTAAACTTCTTAATGGGGATATCAAAGAAAAAGTTAATGAGTTAACTGAAAAAATGATGAAGGCTAGTGAGGAATTGAATTTTGAGCAAGCTAAAGAATATCGTGATTTAATTTCACATATTCGTTATGTGACAGCTAAACAGCATGTTCAATTTAATGATCAGATTGATCGTGATATTTTAGGATATTATGTTGATCATGGTTATTTAAGCATCCAGTTATTTTTTATGCGTCACGGTAAGCTGTTATCACGTGATTTGAATTTAATACCTATTGAAGATCATGTTCAAGAGAGTTTACAGCAATTTATGGTTTCGTTTTATCAAAATAATACCTTACCAAAGGAAATTCTTGTTCCTATGGATATGGATATAGATTTGCTTTCACAAATTATTGAATGTAAAATTCTAAAACCTCAAAAAGGTAATAAGGCTTCTCTTGTTCAAATGGCGATTGAAAATGCTAAAGAATCATTAGAAAAGAAATTCCAATTAATGGAAAAAAATGAAGCAGCGACTTTAGGCGCTATCCAACAGTTAGGTGAACTTTTGCATATGAAAACACCTCATATTATTGAATTGTTTGATAATTCTAATATTCAGGGTGCTTATGCAGTTGCTGGAATGGTTTGTTTTAAAGATGGCATTCCTTCTAAAAAGGATTATCGTAAATTTAAAATCAAAACTGTTGATGGACCAGATGATTATGGAAGTATGCGAGAAGTGATTTATCGTAGATATTACCGTGTCTTGATGGAAAATCTGACACCTCCTGATATGATTATTGTAGATGGTGGATTAGGACAAATTCATGCAGCTAAAGAAGTTATTGATTCATTAGCAATGAATATACCTGTTTATGGGTTGGCTAAAGACGATAAACATTCAACAGCTATGTTGTTGGACCAGGATGGGCAGCCAATACCTATTCATCCAAAAAGTGAACTTTTCTTTTTATTGACACGTATGCAAGATGAAGTTCACCGTTATGCTATTAGTTTTCATAAAAATGTACGTTCTAAATCTTTATTTGCTTCTACGTTAGATGATATTGAAGGAATCGGACCAAAACGTAAGCAACAATTGTTGCATCATTTTAAAAGTGTAAAACGAATGAGAGAAGCAACTATAGAAGAACTTCAGGAAGTTTTACCTGAAAAAGTTGCGAAAGAACTTTTTCAATCTTTGCATACAAATGAGCACAGCTCATAACCTTTACTCATATATTAATGTGGGAGGGTTGTGATGCATTCCTTATTGACAAAGCGTGAAAAAGAGATATTTACACTCTTGATACAATCTTATACAACAAAAGAAATTGCAAAACAATTATATATTAGTGAAAAGACAGTTCGTAATCATATTTCCAATGTGATTCAAAAACTAGGTGTTGAGTCTCGTATCCAGGCTGTCTTGGAACTTATTAAAATGAAAGAAATTGATCTTTAGAAATCAATTTCTTTTCTTTAAAAATATAACAATATGTATTATAATAGTCGAGAAAGGGTGATGACATGAAATTAAAAACATGGCACTTATTTCTTGTAATCATTATTTTGTTTGGTTGTTCTTTTTATGTTGTTAATCTTCATTTTGATAAATTTTATAGACTTAATGGCATTAATAATGATAATCGTGTCTTAATTGAAAAATATTTAAGTGATGACGAGCAGGAATATTTAATAGATAATCAGATTTCAATTGATCTATTTATTGACTACATAGAATATGATGATTTTCAATTAGTCAATTATCAATATTATAACCTTTTAAAAGAAACTCATCGTTATTCAACAATAACAGATATTCTAGAAACTGGAAATTCTTTAGCTACACGATTAGATTATCTTTATCGTCAACAAGCTTTTGATCAGGCCAAAGTATTAGTACATAATGTTTTGGAAGAAGCTTTTTTAAATACTGACAATTTTAATTTTGACTATATTGATATCTACACATCAATGAAATCATTATATCAGGAAAATGATTATTCATTTGTACAGGATAGCGAGAAATATATCCTCATTTTACAGGAAATGGGCTATGATGATTTAAATCAGATTAGTCAGATTATGGAAATGTTAACACGTGCTTATAATCAGCAGACTTTAGCTGATTTAATGACGACAACATTACCAGCAGGAGTACAAATGGTTTTTGCACCTTATGAATTAGATACCTTAGTGAATCAACAAAACTATATTGGAAAATATGAGCCACGTGAATTACTTCTCGTACAGGATATACCAAGGGTAAGTTATACAATGTATTTACAAAAGGATGCATATAATGCTTTATTAAAACTTTATACAGATTTAAGCAAAGAATACAAAGGCTTTTTATTGCGCAGTGCTTATCAGTCACCACAGACATTAGATGAAAAAGAAGTGGGTTATAATGAAATGCAGCTAGGTTTAACAATTGAAGTCACACAATCTGAATTGGCTTATCAGGAATTTGAAAATACTGAGATGTCAAAATGGCTTGAAGAACATGCTTATGAATATGGTTTTATTTTAAGATATCCACAGCGCAAGGCTTCTATTACAAATCATGCCTATGATGCTCATATTTATCGATATGTTGGTAAATCTTTAGCTAAATCTTTGCATGATTCAAATTTAACATTAGAAGAATATCAATTACAAAACAAGGGAGAATAATTATGAATAATCCAATTGGAATCTTTGATTCTGGAGTAGGAGGACTTACAGTTTTAGACTATATGCGTCAACAGTTTCCGCATGAAAATATGATTTATATTGGTGATAATGCACATTGTCCTTATGGTGATAAAACGAAAAGTCAACTTTTAGAATATACACGTCAAATATGTGATTATTTTGCAAAGCAACATGTTAAAATGATTGTTTTGGCTTGTAATACAACAAGTGCAAATGTCTTGGATGAATTACAGAAGTTATATCCACATATTCCCATCGTAGGTGTCATTCATTCAACAGTACATGAGTTTTTAGCACGTCATCATCAAAGAGTCTTGGTGATTGCGACATCAGCAACAATTCAATCTCATAAGTATCGACAAATGCTTTTACAATACAATCCTGAATTAACTGTTTATGAATTGGCGACACCACGCTTAGTTCCAGTCATTGAGTCTGGGGAATACAAATATGGAATACAAGAACTTTTAGGAGAATATTTGTTACCATATCAAAATAAAATAGATGCTTTAATTTTGGGGTGTACACATTATCCTATTCTATTAAAACAGTTTCAAGACGTGATCGAAGATATTGATTATATTTCTAGCAGTGCATCTATCTGTCAGGAAGTGGCTTCATATCTTAAAAACCATCATCTAGAAAATACGTCTTCATTACCTCAGACAATTACCATTTATACAACGGGAGATACACAAACTTTTGTAGAATCTTCACAAGGATTTTTTGATTATCAGGATTTATCTGTTTCACATCTTCATTTATAAAATTTTTAGATGTTATTTTAAACATGGCAGGGAAGTAACAAATAACGTTACTTCCTTTATTGTATAACATGGAATTGAAGACTAAGTAAAAAATACAGCAATATATTCTGTTGTTTATGTTTTTTATAAATTCTATTTGAGATTTTGATAATGAAATATACATAATAGTCTTGATTGAAAGTCAAAGATCATATTTTTTATAGAAATATGATTCATTGGAATCTTTTTTTTATATTTTCATATATTGTTTTGAGGTGGGAACATGAAAAAGAAGATTATCATTGTGTCTGTTTCAATTATTTGTTTAGCTATTGGTTCTTTTATATATTTACAGATGGATGATTCAAAACAGGTCAGTGAAACATATTTACAAACTCTCATATATCAGGATGCTAATCATGATCTTGTTCCTGTAAGCTTAAATGTGCATAATCAAATGGAATTAGAAACTGATATTAGAAATAAAATTGATTTAATGCAATCGTCTCAATTGCAGGCATATGGATTATATCCTGTTATTGATTCACAATTAGAAGTTCAATCAGTAGAACTTCAAGATCATATGTTAACAGTGAGTTTTAATGATTGTTTATATTCTAATCAAGATGCTTTAAATATTATTGAAGCTTTGACTTATGTACTCACTGATTATGATGATGTTAATCAACTTAAAATACAAATAGATGGAAAAGATGTAACATATTTGCCCAATAGCACTGTTCCATTAAATCATCTAACACATGATTTAGGGTTGAATAATTTTGAAGAAGCATCAACTTTCTTACATCAAAGTGTACCTGTGATGGTTTATCAGGAAAAGACAATAGCTGATTATCTTTATTATGTTCCAACAACATTACGTATTAGTGAGTTTGATAGTTTAGAAGAACAAGTTCAAACTATTTTAAGTCATATCAATAGTAAAATTCATTTATTAAATGCATCACTCGATAATCAGGTTTTAACACTGGAATTAGATTCAAATCTTTTATTAGACAATGAAAGAATAGATAAGACTTTAGAAGAACTTATCATTTTATCTTTAACATCTTTAGATAACGTCAAGGATGTAGACATTCTCATTAATGGAGAAAGTGTTAGAAATCAGGAAACTTCACAAATTCATTATAATTATATTAAAATTTAGATTTTTTTGGTATAATAGTGTCTAGGTGATGTAAATGAAAAAAATTGTAATTATGTCTGATAACCACGGCGATCAGTCTATGATTGATTATGTAAAAGAACATGAACAAGATGGGGACTATTATATTCATTGTGGAGATAGCGAGGCTTATGATTTAAGAGTATTAGAAGGTTTTATCTGTGTCAAAGGAAATAATGACTGGTCTTTAGATTTACCTAAAGAGGCACGTCTTGTTGTAGAAGGTGTATCTATTTTCATTACTCATGGTCAGTATTTTGGCTATTTTAATAGAGAATTAGCTATGAATGATATACTGACAAGGAATCATTGTCAGGTTTTAATATCAGGTCATACGCACATGCCAATGTTTCAAAAAGATGGATCGTTCTATTATATTAATCCTGGATCTACAACCTTACCACGTGGAGGGAGTGCCAGAAGCTATGCTGTATTATTCATTGATAATGGGAAACTGGATTTTAGACTGAAAGAGATACAAAAATAAAAATGTATCTTTTTTTATAAAAAAGTAAAAAAAGTCTTGCATGTTATAATATGTTATGCTAATATATATGAGCAGTCGAAAAACAGATGTCTACGTAGCTCAGCTGGATAGAGCACACGCCTTCTAAGCGTGCGGTCGCGGGTTCGAATCCCTCCGTGGACGCCATTTAAAAACTACCCTGATTTATCAGGGTCAATGGAGTCAACTTAGTAAGTTGGCTCTTTTTTATTTTTTTGGAAATAAAAGAGTGTCTTTTTTACTTGTAGTTAAGTATAATTATCTATTTATTATCTTATTTCCTTTACTTTTGTT
>NZ_NFLD01000028.1:0-39746 GCF_002160725.1 Massilimicrobiota sp. An142
TTTTCTTTATATAGTTATTCTTTCCTTCTATAGGTCCGTTTGAAAGTCTTCTTCCATCATACCAATGAAATGAATTTAATATCTCCTGTTTCCAGTTTGTGAGTGTCTTTGCACATTCAATCATCTCCTGTATATTTGATAATTTCATTCTTTTTATTAATGAATCGAATTCTTTTGTTTTTTTATCTATATCAAATGTCTCCTGATTTTCATTATTGAAGTTGATGTATTCTTCTTTTATTTTATAGGCTTCATTGAGTATAGGATTAATTTGAAGGATTCTTTCCTTTAAGCCTAGTTCAGTTGTTGTATATCCTAAAACTCTATCATAGTAGAATTTTTCAAAGTTTAAACTGTCTTCATTTTTAAGAATAATATAATATCTGCTTTTAAGAAGTTTGTAATCTACAGAATTTTTAAGTTCATCAGTAGAATACTTCTTCATGATTCTTTTTCTTACCTGATTCAATGAATCATTAACTTTTTTGACTACATGAAAAGGATCAACGCAGATAATAGCACTTTTAAAAAAATTATGAATAATGAACTTATAATTAGAATACATATCTATAATGATATATTTAACTTGATTTCGTTCTTCAAGAGGAATGTGGAAGAAATAGTCATAAAGATCTTCACTCCATCTGGATTCCACAATATCAATAATATATTTTTTAGAAAAATCCATAATCATAAAAGCATATTTCTTTTTTGCATGTCTGTTGAAATAGAATTCATCAAAACAAAGGATATGAGTAAGAGTTTTTCTTTTGATTTGAACATGTCTATCGAAGATATCAACAACAGTAGAAACAGAAACACCATATTTTTTAGCTACAGAAGAAAATGTAGAAGTGTAAGGTTTCAAATCATTAAGAATATTGATAACAGTAGAAGCAGTAAGGATATGTCTGGTACCAGTAAAGGGAGAATATTCAACGAAGGACTTGCCACAGTCCTTGCAGCAATAACGACGTTGTTTATAGAAAATAAAAGAATGAGAATGAATTAAAACTTTATGATTTAATTTTCTGATTTTATAATCTTTAATTCTATCGGTTAAAGAACCACAATGAGGACAAACCTGAATAGATCTTTTAAGAATAATAATAAAATCAGAAGATTCAGTTTTGGTAATAGATTCAATAAAATCCAAATCTTTTTCTTTTAAATCAAGAAGTTTAATGATAAAATCGTTCATGAGGAACCTCCTTTCAAGATATAAATGTCTGCAAACATATATTATATCAGGAGGTTTCTTTTTATTATGAAATTACCCCATTTAGAAATTAAAGCAGAAAAAGGCAAACCCCGTAATAAAATTAAAGGTTAAGGTTTACCCCGCGATTATTTAATATACCATTTTTATTATGACTTAAAGATATTTGGTTGAGTTATTTTTAATAATGTCTTCATTGACAAAATCAATGAAATCAATCATAGAATATTATTGAACCTTGATTTTTAACTTTTTATAAATTAGGAAACCAAAATAACCAAAGATCAAGAATGATAAAATAGAATCAAACACAATAGCAATCATATTATTTGTTCCATTAAATACTTCCAATAATAAAGGTATACTGACTGCAAATCCCATTAATAATCCCCAAATACAATGAAACCATGATTTTGGAAAGAAAACAAAACCTATAAATAAAACAATCATTAGCAACATAACTGAATCATTCATAAACGAAAAGTGATATTCGCCGTTTTGCTAGAATAGTGCTAAAAGACCTAAAACACAAATTCATAAATTATTCATCTTAGGACTCATAAAATTCATAAAACCACCATCCATATCTTAGACTAATTCATCTTTACTGCGCATTAATTCTTCACTGCCATTTTGATAAGTTTGTATAATTTGCTGATGGTATTTTTCATATATGTTGATCATTTTTGTAATATACGGATTCACTATGTCTTGAATATTTTTTATATTTTCAAAATCTGAACTGTTCTGTATATTTGAACAGTCAACATATCTTCGAATCCAAAAATCATCAGTTTTGATAAATACATATATACTTTTTTTACCGTATATCCATAATGAAGTGCTACTCATCAGCTCAACTTCACATTCATATCCTTCATATTTCCAATTATATTCATGTTGTTTCTTATTATAATCATTTATATACGCTTTAGAATCTCTTTCCTTTAGAAAATAGATGTACTCTGTATCATCTTGTAATGAAACACCAACAGGTTCATTTTCCTTATTATAAATAAAATCAAAGCCATCATAATTCTCCACGAAATACGGATTATAGTCATTATATCTCCATAATTGTGAAAACAAAAATCCAATTATCAAAAGACTCATAAAACCTAAAACTATTATTATACGTTTTTTCATATTACATTTTTACCTCGACAAGCTTTATTCCCATTATCCTACTATTTTTTATAAGTTTTTTAGAAAGTTTAATCATTGAACTATAGCTCATAAGAGCTATATATAAGTTATAATCATCAAGTTTAAAATAGTAGAACTTATTTCTATATGAATAATTATTATTTTCCACCATAGTATTAGCAAAATCATCAATCAATTGATTTGAATCATAGAATTGTTTTCCATTGAAATGATATAATTAAATATTATGAATGGATACATCTTTTTCTAAGTATTCTTCAACTGAATGATTACAATATGAGTGAAATATACTGCATTGATCATTGTTATAAGAATATTCATAATATTATCAATAGTCATAGAGAAATTTTAATTATTTCTTCATACAATCTTATATGTCATTTTTACCTTTATGACTGTATCTATAATGGAAAGAACTGCCTTCTTTTTTCGTACCCTCCTTCCTTGGCATATTATTCTTTTTCTATTTCAATTATACTATGATATATATATTGACTCAAATATAAAATCAATTCTATAAATAGTTTAAATATCTTTTATCATTTATAAAATATTGAAAATAATAGTTTTTTCTTTATCTGTAAAAAAATAGATTTTTTATATGATTTTGTTAAAATAGATGACTGAGGTGATAAAGATGGGGAAAAAGAAATGTTTTTTCTTTGATATTGATGGAACTTTAGCTGTAGGAACACCAGGAGATCAATATGTTCCTGAATCAGCGAAAAAAACAATTAAAGAATTAGAAGCAAAAGGACATTTTGTTGCTATTGCAACAGGTAGAAGTTATGCAATGGCAGTCAATCATATGAAAGAATTAGGATTTAAAAATATGGTGAGTGACGGGGGAAATGGAATCACTATCAATGAAAAACTAATTGAAATCAAACCTTTAGATTATGATAAGTGTCTAGCGTTAATTGATGAATGTAAAGAAAAAGGATTCATTTGGGCAATATCACCAGATAATGAAACAAGACGTTTAGCACCAGATAATCGCTTTTATGATTTTACACATGATATTTATATGGATACAGTTGTTGAAGAAGGCTTGGATCCAAGAAATTATGATCAAATCTATAAAGTTTATGTGGCTTGTTTTTCTCCAGAAGAAGAAAAACTAGAAACTTTAAAGCAATTGCCTTGGTGTCGTTTCCATAAAGAATATTTATTTGTTGAACCAGGAGATAAATCAGTAGGAATTAAAGCTATTGTTGATCATTTTGGTGGAGATTATCAGGATGTTGTTGTTTTTGGTGATGAGAAGAATGATTTGAGTATGTTTCGTGATGAATGGACTTCTATTGCGATGGGAAATGCTATTGATGAATTAAAAGCAAAAGCAACATATGTTACAGATGATGCTGATAAAGATGGCATTTATAAAGCATGTCAGCATTTTGGATGGGTGGATTAAATGAGTAGGAAAATTATATTTTTTGATATTGATGGAACATTGTTTTGTCCAGAGTTAGGACGTATTACTGATGAAGTGAAAAATGCAATTAAATCAGTTCAAAAGCAAGGACATTTATGTTTTGTTGCAAGTGGTAGACCTTATGGATTCATTGCTGAAAATGTAAAGGAAATAGGATTTGATGGATATGTACTAGCAAATGGAGCTAATGTGAAATATCATAATAAAGATTTAACAGCAAGATATTTAAATCCAGAAAAGGTTAAAGAATTGACTGAGTGTTTAAAGTCTAAAAATATTGAATATATTTTGCAGACATCAACACTTTGTTATTTGAATCAGTCAAACCAATGTTTATTAGATTTCTATTCTCATTGTAATATAGATTTTCATAATTTATGTTATCAATATGATGAAGAAGATATTATAAAAAGAACAGTTAAAATGGAAGCATGGACAAAAAATCAGGAAGAGTTAGATTATGCGATTTCATGTTTTCAATCTTTTTCTTACGAATTGCATCCAGATCATCATAGCCTAGAAATTTATTCTAATGAAGTATCTAAGGCAACAGGTATATTAGATGTCTTACATGAATTAAATATTGATGTGAATGATAGTTACTGTTTTGGGGATGGTCCTAATGATGTAGAAATGTTTGAAACAGTTGGACATCCTATTGCGATGGGAAATGCTATTGAAGATATTAAAAAAAGAGCAGAAATCATATGTCCAAGTGTTCAGGAAAATGGAGTGGCTATACAATTAGAAAAGATGTTTAATGAATAACTAGCTATCAAAGCTAGTTTTTTCGTATTATTGATAATATAAAAAGAGCAGAAACATTCTGCTCATATAAAATCTACATAAATAATATCATTGCAAACATAAAAAGTAAGGATATACTGGCAACTAATAATGCAAAGTTAAAGCCAGTTTTTTCGTGTACTTCATTTTTAATACCGAAAGCAAATGAAAACACAAAGAGAAAAGGCAAAATAAACCAGATAAGATATATCAATGTATGAAAGCCATCAGTTTGAAAGAGTTCACTCAACATTGTTTGTATCCTCGTTAAGAAGCTGAACAAGAATTTGGTCTAATTCAGGTAGAGATCTTTTTAAAATAATTGGTCTACCATTTTGATTAAGAAAACAATGTAAACTTTTCCCAATAGCTACAATGTCATCATTGACTTTCATCGTATATTCTATTTCTAGACGTGTTCCCTTATATGCAGAAACCTTTGTTTCAATGTTAATAAGATCAGGGAAAGTCGTACTTTTTTTATAATCACATTGAATGCCTATAACAGGAGAACTAATACCTAATTCTTCCATCTTATCATAACCAAAACCAATATGATTTAAAAAATCAATACGCGCTTCTTCCATAAAACGAATGTAATTAGAATGATGTGTAATTTGCATTTTATCGGTTTCATAATATTGAACTTGATGTGTATATGTGTGCATAATCTAATCTATACTCCTTTACTTTTTTATTATAATGAATTTATTATATATATTCAAATTGATTTTGATAAAAAAGTTTAATATTTATGAACTTTATTTTAAAAATATGAAATTTATTGTTGCATTAGGGGTAGAAATATGTATAATAAAGTTGTTTGATTTTTTGAATTTAAAGTTTAGTATAGTGACATGGAGGTTTATATGGACATTGGAAAGAAATTGAAGGATTTGCGTATAAAAAATGATTTGACCTTGGAAGAGTTGGCTTCAAGAAGTGAACTCACAAAAGGATTTCTTTCTCAAGTCGAAAGAAATTTAACCAGTCCAAGTATCTCTACACTCGAAGATTTGTTAGAGGCACTAGGCACCAATCTTTCTGAGTTCTTTCAATCTGATCAGGAAGAAAAGATTGTCTTTCATACACAGGATTTCTTTGTGGATGAAAAAGACGAATATACGATTGAATGGGTTATTCCTAATGCTCAGAAAAATGAAATGGAACCAATTCTTTTAACTATTCATGGACATGAAAGAAGTAAAGAAATGGAATGTCATAATGGAGAAGAATTCGGTTATATTTTAAAAGGAAATGTCACTTTAGTTCGTGGGAATAAAAAATATAGATTAAAAGCAAAAGAAACATTCTATATGGATGGTAAAGAAAGTCATTATTTTATCAATAATGGTTCAAGTGATGCCAAAATATTGTGGGTCACAACACCACCAATGTTTTAAAAGAAGGGAGTATGATTATGGATAAGAAGAAGTTAATACAATTTCGTAATATAGTGAAAGAATTTGATGGACAAATTGTTTTAAAAGGTGTCAATCTTGATATTTATGAAAATGAGTTTGTGACTTTACTGGGACCTAGTGGTTGTGGAAAGACAACATTACTAAGAATTTTAGGTGGTTTTCTAGATGCAACAGAGGGAGAAGTTATTTTTGATGGAGAAGACATTAGTCAAGTTCCTCCACATAAAAGAGAGTTAAATACTGTCTTTCAAAAATATGCTCTTTTCCCACATATGAGTGTTTATCAAAATATTGCCTTTGGATTAAAAATTAAGAAAATGAGTAAAGACGTTATTGAACAAAAAGTTATGAAAATGTTAAAGCTCATTGGTTTAGAAGGTTTTGAAAATAAAAACGTTACACTTCTTTCAGGGGGACAACAGCAACGTGTAGCGATTGCCAGAGCACTTGTTAATGAACCTAAGGTTTTATTATTAGATGAACCGCTTGGAGCATTGGATTTAAAATTAAGAAAAGAAATGCAATATGAATTAAAAAGAATTCAACAGGAAGTTGGAATTACCTTTATCTTTGTTACACATGACCAGGAAGAAGCCTTAACTATGTCAGATAAGATTGTTGTTATGAAGGACGGGGAAATTCAACAAGTTGGAACACCTCAGGAAATCTACAATGAACCAGAAAATAGATATGTCGCTAACTTCATTGGGGAAAGTAATATTATTCCAGCTGTCATGTTAGAAGATTATAAAGTGAAATTTGATGATATTGTTTTTGACTGTGTGGATTTTGGATTTAAAGATAAACAACCTGTTGATGTTGTGATTCGTCCAGAAGATATTGATATTGTGGATGTCAAAGATGGAAAAATGACAGGAGAAGTCTTAAGTGTTCTTTTTAAAGGTGTACATTATGAAGTTATGGTTGAAACAGTTCCTGGAACAAGTGTAACTGTGAACATGCATGTCATCAGAAATCGTGATGTGACATCTGAAAACGGAAAAGAAAAAATTAGTGCCAATGATTTCTATGTTGATATTGAAGATGTCAAATCATTAGATGATGCTGAAATTATTGCACGTGCTGATGCACAGGCATGGAATCCTGAAACAGATGATTATATTTCTATCAGCAAGATTGATTATGATTTAAAAGAAGAAATTGGTGAATATGCAGTGACATTCTCGACTTCAAGTGGAACATCAGTAGAACGTAAGATCATTGTTGTGAATCAACCTGTTGTGAAGAATGAAAGAGCGAATGAAGGGGTTATGGCATTCAATTTCTTTAAGACAGTTGATGAACTTGATGAATCCGTAGCATTAGATACAGATTTAAAAACATGGGCAAATGCTCAAGGATGGAAATTAAATGATGAAGATGAATCTGTAGATATTTATGTAGATTATGATTTTGATCCTGAACATATTGAAGAAGGAACATATAAAGTCACTTTCTCAACAGAAGGTAGAGAATTAAAGATTCATACAACAGATTATGTGGAAGAAGGTAAAGAGGTCGGTTTAACATTCTTCCCTGAAGATATTCATGTCATGGAAAAGATGGGGTTCTAGAATGAAACGTTTTTCACAATTAGCATGGCCCTATATGATATGGGTGATCTTAATGATTTTATTACCAATGTTATTAATTCTTTTCTATTCATTAACAACAAGTGGAAATGATATCATTAACTTTACATTTACTTTGGATCATTTTAAAAAGTTTTTTACCGACCCAGACTTTTTACTTGTCTTATGGCGTTCATTGACGATTGCTGTGAAGACAACAATTATCTGTGTTGTCTTAGGTTATCCAGTTGCTTATTTTATTGCAAGAAGTAGTGATCGTGTTCGTAATATTCTTGTTTTAGCTATTACTTTACCAATGTGGATTAATATGTTAGTCAGAACATATGCCTGGATAGGAATTCTTTCTGATGGGGGTATAGCTCAAACAATTTTAGGTTTCTTTGGACTCAAAGATATGGAGTTGTTATATACAGAAGGTTCTGTATTGCTTGGAATGGTTTATAACTTTATTCCATTTATGATTCTACAAATCAATACATCTTTATGTAAGATGGATAAATCATTATTAGAAGCCAGTGCTGATTTAGGGGCGAACAGAGTTCAGACATTCTTACGTGTCACTTTGCCATTATCTTTATCAGGAGTTGTCAGTGGAATAACACTTGTCTTTTTACCAGCAGTGAGTTCATTCTTTATTCCTAAACTTCTTGGTGGAGGACAGTTCTTCTTAATTGGTAACGTGATTGAAAATCAATTTATTACAGTTGGAGAATGGAACTTTGGTAGTGCAATCTCTATGATTATGGCAGTCATTATGATGGTTTGTATGTATGCAATTAGAAAAATTGATGAACGTAATAGTGGAGGAGGGAATCAGGAATCATGAAAAAAGATAAGAGAATTATTGGTAAAATTTTAATGGTTCTGATGATTTTATTCTTCTATTTACCAATTGTATTTATGGTTATCTTCTCTTTTAATGAAAGTAAATCATTAACACATTTTACTGGTTTTAGTTTAAACTGGTATGAAAAACTCTTCCAAAATAGAGATATGATGGAATCATTATATGTCACAATTACAGTTGCTGTGATTGCTACAATTGTATCGACAATAGTAGGAACAATTAGTGCCATTGGTTTATCAAAATCAAGCAAGATTGTTAAAAAAGTCATGATGCAGTTAAATGATTTTCCAATTATGAATCCAGAAATTGTGACAGCTATTGGGTTGATGTTACTATTTATTACATTTCATATAGAACGTGGTTTTATGACAATGTTACTTGCTCATATTACATTCTGTATACCTTATGTCATTTTAAGTGTGATGCCTAAAATTCGTTCACTAGATCCAAATTTATCTGATGCAGCAATGGATTTAGGAGCAACACCATGGCAAGCTTTAACAAAAGTTTTAGTACCACAAATTATGCCTGGTATCGTATCAGGAGCCTTAATTGCCTTTACAATGTCATTTGATGATTTTATCATTTCATACTTTGTAACAGGAGGAGGGGTTAAAAACTTAAGTATCATGGTTTATACAATGAGTAAAAGAGTTAACCCAACAATCAATGCAATATCTACGCTTGTCGTAGTATTGATAACGGTAGTCTTAGTGATTATCAATGTAGTACCACTAATTAAAGCAAGAAGGGAGAAAAAAGATGAAAAAGTTATTAACTAGTTTATTAGCGGTTGCAACAATGTTTACTTTAACAGCGTGTGGAGGGGATTCAAATGCAGATAAGCCATATGCTGGACAAGAATTACACCTTTATAACTGGGGAGAATACATGGGTGAAAATTTTATCTCTGGTTTTGAAGAATTAACAGGCGCAAAAGTCGTTGTGGATTACTTTGATTCAAATGAAACTATGTATATCAAAGTCGCAAATGGAGAACCATATGATATTTTAGTTCCTAGTGACTATATGATTGAAAGATTAATTCAAGAAGATCTTATTCAAAAATTAGATAAAGATAAGATTACATGTATGGATGAGCTTGTTGATGCTGTCAAAGGTTTACCATATGATCCAAACAATGAATATTCTATTCCATATTTCTGGGGAACAGTAGGAATTGTTTATGACAAAACAAAAGTCAGTGAAGCTGATTTAGAAAAAGAAGGATACAATATTTTCTTAGATACTAAATACAAAGGAGATATTTATCTATATGATTCTGAACGTGATTCATTCATGATGGCATTAAAAGCTTTAGGATATTCAATGAATACAAAAGATGAAAAAGAATTAGAAGAAGCTTATAACTGGTTAGTGAAATGTGTAGAAACAATGGAACCAGAAATCGTAACTGATGAAATTATTGATAACATGGCTCAAGGTAGAAAAGCTTTAGGATTGATTTATTCTGGAGATGCTGCTTATGTGATGAGTGAAAATGAAAACATGGGATTCTATATGCCTGAAACAGGAACAAACTTATGGAGTGATGCTATGGTGATTCCAAAGAATGCTGAAAATGTAGAATTAGCACATGAATTTATTAACTATGCTTGTAGCTATGAAGCTGCTATGGATAATTCAAGCTTTGTAGGATATACTTCTGCTAATCAGGAAGTTATGGATGAATTAGCAAGTGGAGATTATGAAGGAATTAATGCTTACGTGCCTAGAACTGGTAATGATAAAGATGAAGTTTTTGAATATGATGAAGCAACTCGTAAAATCATTTCAGATTACTTCAGTAAAGTAAAAATTGCAGCTTCAAATGCTCAATAACAATAATGAGAAGATTGATACTATGTATTAATCTTCTTTTTTTTGTTTGAAAAATAAAAAAATAGACGTTTATATAAGTATCAATTGCATATAAAAAGAAATGACGACAAAGATTTAACATGTTATAATTTGAATGCATTGAGGTGGATGAATGAGAAAAGTTATTTTATTTATTGCGATGAGTCTAGATGGATATATTGCTGATCAAAATGGAGGAGTAGACTGGTTACAAGGACAGGACTCGAATCAGGAAACAAAAGATATTTATACAGAATTTATTCAAAATATAGATACAGTTATTATGGGATGGAATACATATTATCAGATTGTAACAGAATTATCACCAGATCAGTGGATTTATTCTTCACTTCAAAGCTATGTCATAACACATAATCAAAAAGAATCAACAGAAAATATTCAATTTGTTTTACAGGATCCAAGCGATTTGATTAGGGAGTTAAAACAAAAAGAAGGAAAAGATATATGGATTTGTGGTGGAGCACAAATCATTCAATCGCTTATGCAAAATCAAATGATTGATGAATATCATATTTCTATTATTCCAATTCTTTTAGGATCAGGCATTTCATTGTTTCATACAGGATTTTCAACAATTCCATTACAATTAGTAGAATCTCATGAGAATAATGGAATATTGGACACAATTTATATACGAAGAAAAGAAACGGATATAAATGAGTCATGTGATAGAAAATGATTTTTTAGAAATAGTAAGGTTTCTATTTTATTGTATGTATAGAGCAAGAAAAAGGAATGAATATCATGGAAGGAAGGCATAAAAATGAAAGGAATTATTATATATGGTTCTCACTATGGAACAACAAAACAATATGCTGAAGAATTATCAAGATTAACACATTTACCATTAAAAAACGAAGAAGATGTAAAAAATATACATGATGATTTCATTGTTTATTTAGGTGGATTATATGCAGGAGGAGTTAAGGGATTAAAACATATAGTTAAGATGATACCATCACAGACACAAATGATTGTCGTGACAGTAGGTTTAGCAGATGTCCAAGATGAACAAAATATAAAAAATATAAGACATGCTCTCCAACAACAATTATCACCAGAACTTTTTCATGACTCAAAGTTTTTTCATTTACGTGGAGGTATTGATTATTCAAAGTTAAACTTTAAACACAAGACTATGATGACTCTTTTATATAAGGTTACTAAAAATAAACCAAGAGAAAATATGACTGCAGAAGATCAAGCTATGGTGGATTCGTATAATAAAAAAGTTGATTTTGTTGATTTTCAAGCATTAAAGCCAATTGTTGATGAAGTTAACTGTATCATGCAAGGAGAATCGAAATGAGAAAAAGTTATAAAAAGAAACTTATAAAAATTATTGTTGCTGGTGTTGTTGCACTGGGTGGATATCTCGGTGTTGAATTTCATCAGCAGACATATAGTGCTATCAGTATTGAAGATGTCCCAGAATATAGTGGGCAACCCTATGTGATTATTAATGATAATGAACCTTACTTTGATAAGGATAATTTAACAACACAATCATTTGAAGAATATAGTTCTTTAGATTCATTAGGAAGATGTGGTGTAGCTTATGCGAATATTGGTGAAGAAACTATGCCAACAGAAAAAAGAGGGAATATTGGAATGATTAAACCCTCTGGATGGCAAATTAAAAAATATGATTTTATAGATGGGAAATATTTATATAATCGTTGTCATTTGATTGGATATCAGTTGAGTGGTGAAAATGCAAATGAGAAAAATCTAATTACAGGTACAAGATACATGAATACAGAAGGAATGCTGCCTTTTGAAAATCAAGTGGCTGATTATGTACAAGAAACAGGTAATCATGTTCTTTATCGCGTGACACCTGTTTTTGAAGGAAATCATTTGGTTGCTGATGGTGTTTTAATGGAAGCTATGTCAGTAGAAGATCGAGGATTAGATATTGAATTTAATGTATTTGTTTATAATGTACAACCTGGTGTAAAAATTGATTATGCGACAGGAAATAGTCAACTTGAGTAAAAATTAATTGTCTTTATTTAAAAATGTTTCTTTATATTTATAGAATAAAACAATACCAGCTAAAACAGTTGTTATTCTGTTAGATATAATAAAAGAAAAGGAGGAAAAAACATGTTTAAGATTTCAAATTTTACGAACAATAATGATGTTCAAATTATTCAAGAATGTGGACCATTTCGGGTTATTGAATATCAACGTGATTTAAGTGTTATGCCACATCATGCTCAAACGGCATATTTTTGTAATGAAATGAATATTCGAAAAAGACAAGTTATTTGTGATGTTAATAAAGCAAATATTGTTGTTCAGGCAGGGGCAATGCAATGGATGGTTGGAAATGTTTATGCAACAACAGGATTAAAAGGTGTAGGAGATTTATTATCTAAAGCAGTTCGTGGAAAAGTTACAGGGGAAACAGCAATTAAACCAGAATATACAGGAGAAGGAATTTTGGTTTTAGAGCCAACATATAAGCATATTTTATTGCTTGATCTTGATGAATGGAATCATTCAGTTGTATTAGATGATGGATTGTTTTTAGCATGTGATGCCAATTTAAAACATAAAGCTGTCATGCGTTCTAATTTGTCTTCTGCTGCTGCGGGAAATGAAGGACTATTTAATTTGGGAATTGAAGGATCTGGAGTTGTCTGTTTAGAATCTGATTGCCCAAAGGAAGAGTTAATTGAAATAAGTTTAGAAGATGATGTTTTAAAGGTTGATGGTAACATGGCTATTGCATGGAGCGGTAGTTTAGAGTTTAAAGTAGAGCGTTCAGGTAAAACTTTAGCTGGTTCAGCTGCTTCAGGTGAAGGATTAGTGAATGTTTATCGTGGAACAGGAAAAATATGGATTGCGCCTATTGATGGTAAACAATAAACATAATAAAAAGGTTCTTCCCTATTCAAGGGGAGAACCATATTTTTTATTTAATAATTTTAAAATGATGACCAGGTTTGATAAAATCAAGTAACATTAATTCTTCTGGTTTTACAGTCGCAACTAAATTACGTTCACCATCATTTGGAATTTCAGTTAAAACAATTTCAAGTTCACCACGATAATGAGCTAAATTATCATTAACGATTAAAACATCTCCACGTGTAAAGACTTTCTTACCAGGATCTCTATATGGAATAGATTGTGATTCTATATTCATTTGAGTATCTTTTCCCATGTTTCCATCTTGTACACTCTTTTTAGCTTTGAACCAAACACGAGGTGATGAAGAACGTAACATGAATGTTGAATGGTCATAACGATCCCAATGAGGAGCGAAATCATACATGATTTCTTTTTCGTTTTGACTAATACCTTCAGCTTCATCAACTCTAATTTCAATAGCTTGCATATTCACTTTAGATAATGCTTCTAATTCTTCATCAGTTGCTGGATAGTTTCCAATTAAAATATCATCAACATCTCCAGTCGCTAACATATAACGTGCTTGTAAATCAATTGGTAAACCACGCATAATTTCAACAGTTGGTAAACCACAGAAAACTTGCCATGGACCAATTGTATGTTCATTGTTACTAGAAACAAAAGCAGCAGTGTGTAAATTTAATTCTTTCCAATAACGGTTAAAATCCATAAATAAATCAAAATCTAATCCAGTATAACGTTCTGGGAAGAAGTTATGACACATAGTGATTTGATCTTTATTACCACCATTATTGATTAAAAGTTCTACACCCATATCCATACTAGCGTTAAATTCAATTTTAATATTGTATGGATTACGTGTTAATTGAATATCACCTTGAGTTCCAAAGTTACCATCCATTCTAATAATATCTAATCCCAAATCAGCGAATGGTTTTAAATTACCAGGTGTTGCTCCAATTAAGTCAAAAACTTGTGGATTTGTATCAGCAGCAACTTCAAATCCTAATTCATGAGCTTTTTTCATGAAATCTTTAAATTGAACTAAATAACTTTCTCTTTCATCATCTGGAATAGATAAGAAACATGTAAAAATTCTGCTAAAACCTAATTTTGCAGCTTTTTCCATGTATGCGTATACCTCTTCCATTGGTGTTTTGTCAGGGTATACAGAAATACCTAATTTGTGCATATTCATTTTCCTCCTTATATTTTACATTATAACACCTTTGTGAATAGACTTTAAGCAAAAAAGAGCTTAGAATAGATTTTGTCATTTAAAATATATTATATTATGATATTTTTAAAGAGATAATTAAATAACTTCAAAAGAAAAGATAAGTCTATATGATGAGTATATAAATGGAAAATTTTTTTCATTAATAAGAATAAATAAATGAAATAAATGCAGTCAGGACTTCGCAAAATCGCATATTTATGATATAACAAAAGATATAGAATTGAAGAAAGGAGCTAAGAATCATGAGTTTAGAAATATGTTTATCGTTTGTTGTGACATTCGTATTAAGCTTAATTCTTGTTCCAATAGTAGGAAAGGTTTCAAAAAAACTTGGTATTATTGCCCATACAAATAAACGAACAATACATAAAGGCATTATCGCAAGAACTGGGGGTTATGCGATTTATATGAGTTTTTTAATTGGAACGATGATCTTCTTAAAAACAGACACACAGATTAATGCTATTTTAATAGGTGGCTTTATCATTTTCTTAACAGGATTTTATGATGATATTCATGATTTATCTCCGAAATTAAAAATGCTTGGTCAAGTCATTGCCGCGTTAGTCGTTATTATTTATGGTGATATTGTTTTAAAGGGATTCACGCTTCCATTCTTACCTGAATCAGTGTCTTATATACTAGCTATTATTATTACTATTTTATGGATCGTAGGTATTAGTAATGCTATTAATTTAATTGATGGATTAGATGGATTGTGTGCAGGTATATCTATTATTGTTCTGGTGACTATTTCATTGACTTCATTAACTTATGGACGTACAGATATTTCTTCTTTATCATTGCTTTTAGCTGGCGCAATAGGTGGCTTTTTAGTGTATAACTTTCATCCTGCATCTATCTTTTTGGGTGATTGTGGGGCATTGTTTATTGGTTTTATGATTGCAGTCATTTCATTACTTGGATTTGGTTATAAAAGCTCCTCTTTTTTTACATTAGGGGCACCGATTGTTGTTTTGATGGTTCCAATTATGGATACGTTTATTGCGATTATTCGTCGTAAAGTTCATCATAAAAGTTTTAGTGAAGCTGATCGTAATCATCTTCATCATAAATTGATGTTTTCTTTAGAACTTGGACAAACCAAGAGTGTTTTAATCTTATACGCTGTTACAGTATTATTCTCTTTATGTTCTTATCTTTATTTATTTGATAAGGTTGCAGCAACTATTTTATTTATTGCTTTGATGGTTTTATTTGAACTGTTTGTAGAAGCAACAAATATGATTGATCGTAAATATAAACCACTTTTAACGATTTTAAATATTTTTATTAAAAGTGAATATTTGCCTTCCATCAAAGATACAAAACCATATCAAAGAATTATTCAAAAAGCCAAGAAAAAATATGCTGTTATTTTGGTTCTTGTTATAGGTATTGTATTCTCAATGGTTTTTGTTTTGAATAATGAGGAAAAAGTAGAACCTCAGACACCAGTGACTACTAAGTATATAGAGTCGCAAAATGAAACAAGTTTAATGAGTGATATATATAATCAATTAGTCACAGCTATTAATCGTGGTGATAAAACAGCAGAAAGGCAATTAGTAGCTGCTTATTTTGTGAGTGATTACTATACTTTATCGAATAAAGAGAATGGAGAAATAGGTGGTATTGATTATTTCTATGCTGAGAAAAAAGATGATTTTACAGCTTATGCTCGAAATGAATATTATAAAGAAATACAGACAGATATAAATCCACCTGAAGTTATCCGTTATGATATTTTATCTAATGTGGTTTCTTATAAAGCTTTGTCAGGATTGGAAGATTATAGTTATTACGATGTCAAAGTTCAAATGACTTTTAAAGAAATAAATCCTATTTTAGATACATTACAATATACAACAACGGTGACTTTAATTGAAAAAGATCAGAAGTTTAGTGTTGTTGCGATGGAGAATGATAATGGATAAATTTTTATGGGTAGGACTTGGCGGAGCACTTGGAGCTATATTCAGATATGGCATAAGTCTTATACCATTAAAAAATCATTTTCCTATACTCACACTTATAACAAATATTCTAGGAGCCTTCATTATTGGAATGGTTGTAGGCTTGTTTACCAAAGAACGTATTTCACCATCTATAAATTTATTTTTAAAAACTGGAGTTTGTGGAGGATTTACGACTTTTTCTACGTTTTCTCTAGAAACTTTGACGCTTTTAGAAGATGGATTTTATGCACTTGCTGTAGTATATGCTATGATAAGTGTGATAGGATGTATTATTGGTGTTTATTTAGGAAGAATAATTGTTCAATAGAAGCATATCATGATGCTTCTTTTTCTTTATTATCTTTTCGTAATAGTATATAATGATGGCGTAAAAGTTTATGAATTTGTTGGTTGGAAATAGAGATATTTCATGAAAATGGAAGCAGGTGTGAATCCTGAGCTGTCCCGCAGCCGTGAAAGGGAGTCAATGTAATATAACCACTGGGCAACTGGGAAGGTGCAAAGACAAAGAACTTGAGCCGGAATACATGCCAACATCTTGGAATACACTTTACGGAGTATAAAGTCGTTCTAGTTTCAATTCTAGGGCAGAGATGTCCTGTTTTTGTCTAGAAAAAGAGGAGGACAAAATGAAGAAAATTTTTACATGTTTATTGATTATGCTAATGTTGGTGATGGGAAATATTTTTCCAATAGCTGCACTTACTTATGATGAAAGCTATACATTAGCAAAAAATTATTTTCAAAATTTAAGTGCGTTTCAATCAGTTGATGAAATCATTGCGAGTGAATCAGTTGGAGTAGAAACGGATCAGAAGGTCATACCTGAAGAACTTCTTGCAACAGATACAGCATCAAATGTTGCGAAAACAATTATAGTTTTAACTTTACATGGAAATGATCCTAGAAATTATAATGGGGTCAACTATGTTGAATTATTAGAATCAGCAATTCAAAGTGATGGAGCTGTTCATTTTGAAAATGAGAATGGTTTTGGTTCAAATAATCAGATTTTTTGTGTAGATGCTTTATATATTGTAGGCTCAGATAAACAAGAATTAGCTGCAGATTATCTAGCTTCTATGATTCAAGATAATGGAGCATTTACATATGCTGGAGGTTATGAAGATCTTGCTGTCACAGGATGGGCAATAGAAGCTTTGAGTTTAGTTAATCAAGAGAAATATCAGCCAACTATTCAACAGGCTATGACATATATTTTATCATATCAAAAAGAGGATGCTGGATTTGATATGTATGGATATGGTGCAGATGCGAATACGCAGGCATGTGTACTGGCGGGATTATTAACATATGATAGTGCTGGTGTGAAAGCCGGAACATATAATCAAAATGAACATAATCCATATGATGTCTTATTATCTTTCCAAAACTCTGATGGAAGTTTTTGGTCATCATTTACAGGAGAAGGGCAATATAATTTGCTTGCAACTGTACAAGGTGTACAAACAATAGGATACTATTATAATGGTTCAGTTTATCAAAAGGCCCATCAAGCATACTTAGCTTTAGGTGAAGTTACCGAAATAGAAAAAGAACCAGAAATACCTGTTGAAGAAGATTCAGTTAAAGAAGATAAAGAAACATCTTCGACAGAAATGCAAAATGGAAATCAGACAAAAGAAGAACCATCATCACAAAAAGCTGATGTGGTTCAAACAGATGATTCATCATGGTTGATAGGATATAGTTTATTATTTATTGGAAGTGGTATACTTCTATTGAAAGGAAGACAGTATCTTGAATAAAACAAAGAAATATACGCTCATTTTTGTTGTTGTATGTTTTTTATTAATAGGTGGAGTAGGCATTTATCATGCCTACTTTGCTTCACCAAGTCAGTCAGCAAAACAAGTGACTGACAATACAGAAAATCAAGTTCAACAAGAAATGACAGATTCGAAACAAAAAGAGGAAGTTTCCCAAGAGAAAAAAGAGGAACAAGAGAATCAAACTTCTCAACAAGAAAAAAAAGAAGTACAAGTGAATCAAGTTTCTCAGCAAGAAAAAAAACAGTTATCAAAACAAAAGCCTGAATCTCAATCAACACAACAGAAACAAACAACAACTTCCAATCAGGAAACATCTACATCTCACCAAACACAAGTACAGGATGTACCTGAAAAAGAGGAAGAAGTTTATATTGAAGAAGAAATTGCATCTGTTTATGTGACAATCACTGGTGTTGATGGTGTTATGGCACAAGATTATATAGAATATGAAGAAGGTATAAGTGCTTATGATGCTTTAAAAATATTAGCAGATAATTATGAGATGCCTGTGAGTACATCAGGAATTGGACAAGCCATTTATGTGAAAGGGATCAACGGACTTATGGAATTTGATTATGGTGGCATGTCAGGATGGAAATATAAGGTTAATGGAACATATCCTCAAACGAGTGCAGGTGCTTGCACTTTAAAAGATGGTGATCAGGTTGAATGGGTCTATTCAACAAATGGATAAAGTTAAAGAAATCAGTTTGATTGGAATATTAGCGGCTGTCAATATAGCATCACGTATAGCTTTACAGGCCTTACCTAATATTAAGCCCGTAACATCCATTATCATTATTTCAGTGATGATTTTTGGTTTGGCATTTGGTATTAAATTAACGATTGTGACAACACTTGTTTCTAATATCTATTTAGGTATGGGAATTTGGACAATTTTTCAGATTTTAGCATGGATTGTGATTTGTTTATTGACGCAATGTTTAATGGATTTTTTTAAGAAAATACATAAACAACCACATATTTTAGTTATGGCTATATTTGCTTTTTTGATGGGATATGTTTTTGGTTTTATTGTATCATTAGATAAATTTGTTGTGGGTGGACCATCACTATTTATTGTTTATTATATATCGGGATTATTATTTGATACTTTTCATGCAGTTGGAAACTTCTTTTTCTATTTAATTGGGGCACCATTGTTGATGAAAATCTTTGTTAAAAATAAAAGTATTGTAATTTAAATGATGATATGCTATGATGTCTATGCGAATGTATAAAAAAGAAAAGGAGGTACGACAATGATTTTAAATATTTTATTGATTATCGTTTCAATTGCTCTTATTGTTGTATGCCTATTACAAAGTGGAAAATCTGATGGTGTGGTGAATGCTTTGACTGGTCAAAGTTCTAACCTATTTGCTCATCAAAAAGAAAGAGGAGCAGATTTGGTTTTAACACGTATTACTGTTGGACTTGCAATTGCATTTTTTGTTCTTGCAATCTTAATTAGAATGGGTTAATCATTAGGGCACTTTGATGTGTCCTCTTTTTATTAATTGGATAAACTAAAAGTGAGGTGAGAAAATTGAAAGAAGAAATATTAGAGTTATTATCTGATCAAACTTATACAAGAAGAAAAATTCAAGAATTAGCAGAACACTTTCATATGACAGAAACACAGGATTATGTTGCGTTTATTAAACTCATTAATGAAATGGAAGATGAAGGGCTTATTATAAGAAGTCGAATTAATGATTATTATTTGATTAATCAGCTTCAATATTATAAAGGTGTCTTAGAATTAAATAAACGTGGATTTGGTTTTGTAAAAGTTGATGAAGATAGAGAATTTTATATACATGATTCCAATATGAAGGATGCACTTCATAATGATACTGTTTTAATCGAAAAGATTAAATCTCATGGACAACGTGAAGAAGGACGTGTTGTGCGTGTTTTAAAGCGTGGAAAACTTCGTTATGTTGGGGAAGTGAAGCGTGGAAGAAAAGACTATATTGTCAAAACAGATGATCAGAAATTTGATAAGCCTATTATTGTTGATGCAGCACATATGCATGGTGCTATGCCAGGACATAAGGTTGTGGTAGAAATTAAGACTTTTAAACCACAAATTAAAGGCGATATTATTAAAATTATTGGACATCGTAATGATCCTGGAATAGATATATTATCTATTGTCCATGCGCATGATGTAGATATTGAGTTTCCTAAGGAAGTCTATGAACAAATTGAAGGTATCTCAGATGAAATTGATCCAAGTGATATTGAAAATCGTGTGGATTTAAGAAATGAGCTGATTGTGACAATTGATGGTGATGATGCCAAGGACTTAGATGATGCCATTTCTTTAAAGAAATTAGATAATGGACATTATCAGCTGGGAGTTCATATTGCAGATGTCTCTTATTATGTGACAGAAGGTTCACCTTTAGATAAGGAAGCGATTAAAAGAGGAACATCTATTTATTTGGTTGACCGTGTGATTCCAATGTTACCACATAAATTATCAAATGGAATATGTTCATTAAATCCAAATACAGATCGTTATACAATCAGTTGTATTATGGAAATTGATAAACATGGTGAAGTTGTTAATCATGATATTTTACCAACGGTGATTCATTCTTCTTATCGTATGACATATAATAATGTGAATAAGATTTTAGATGGTGATCAAAAATTACAGCAGGAATATGCGCCAGCTGTGCCATTATTCTTTTTAATGCAGGAATTAGCGACATTATTAAGAAAAGTCAGAGATGAACGTGGCGCTATTGATTTTGATGTTGATGAGGCTAAGGTGCTTGTTGATCAAAAAGGAAAACCAACTGATGTTGTTTTAAGAAAACGTGGCGCTTCTGATAAAATCATTGAAGAGTTTATGTTGAAAGCCAATGAAACAGTAGCGCAGCATTTTAAATGGTTGGATTTACCATTTATTTATCGTGTTCATGAACAGCCAAAGGTTAAGAAATTACAACAATTTGTGAATATTGTAAAACCATTAGGATATACGATTAAAGGATCTTTAGAACATGTTTATCCAAATGAATTAAATGCGATTATTCATGCATCTAAAGGAACTGATGAACATGTGATTGTGTCAACATTATTGTTAAGATGTATGCAAAAAGCAAGATATGATGCTCAATGTTTAGGGCATTTTGGTTTAGCAGATGAATATTATACACACTTTACTTCACCAATACGTCGTTACCCTGATTTATTGGGACATCGTTTAATTAGAACATTCTTATTTAAACAGGATTATAAACAGACTGCTCATTTTGAAGAAGTGATTCCAGAATTAGCAGAACAATCTTCATATCGTGAAAAAGAAGCTGTTGATATTGAAAGAGAAGTTACAGATATGAAGATGGCTGAGTATATGTCTGAACATATTGGGGAAGAATTTGAAGGTATGATTTCTTCTATTACTTCTTTTGGTTTCTTTGTTGAACTGCCAAATACTATTGATGGTTTGGTACATATCACAGATTTAACAGATGATTATTATCACTATGATGAAAAACGAATGGTTCTCGTTGGTGAAAAAACAGGAAGAATCTTTAAATTATCTGATAAAGTGAAAGTTAGAGTTGTTGCTTGTGATAAAAAAGAAAGAACAATTGATTTTGAAGTTGTGGGAATGGAATCAAGAAAAAAGAAATCAAAAATTGTGAAAATAAATGATAGAAAAGTAAAGACAAAACGTACAAAAAAGGGTAAAATAAATAGGTCACATAGAAAGACAAGAAAACATAGATAGAAAGGATGTGATATGCATGAAAGTTGTCACTCAGAATAAAAAAGCATTTCATGATTACTTTATTTTAGATACTTATGAAGCTGGAATTGAGTTAAAAGGGACAGAAATTAAATCAGTACGTCTTGGACATGTCAATTTAAAAGATGCTTTTATTCGTTTTAAGAACGATGAAGCTTTTATTGAAAACATGCATATCGCTCCTTATGAACAAGGAAATATTTTTAATCATGAACCACTTCGTAATAGAAAGCTATTGCTTCATAAAAAGCAAATTAAAAAGCTACAAAGAGAAGTGAAAGAAAATGGTTTAACAGTAGTTCCTACAAAATTATATTTTAATACGTCTAAGTTAAAAGTAGAGATTGCTTTAGCAAGAGGTAAGAAATTATATGACAAACGTCAGGATCTGAAAGCTAAAGATGCAAAAAGAGATATGGAAAGAGCATTAAAAAATGCTTACTAATGGGGGCGTCTTGGATTCGACAGGGGTCAGTTTGAATGGAATGGCAGCCGTGGGCATACGTTAATTGCAAACAAAAAATATCTGGAAACAGACAACAATTATCTTTCGCTTGCTAGTCGACGTTAGACTTTAGCGAATATCAGCCTATAGCATACCTATGGCTATAGAACTGGTAACATATCTAATAGGTTAAGGGTATAAAGATTCTGGATTTATACCACGAAAATGTACAGAATCGCTAAGTGAAAGACTGCTTGTGGATCGTAGCTTAGTTAAATTCATTCGACAAGATAAGCTGTAGAAGTTTCATATGGGACGGCTTTTGGACGCGGGTTCGATTCCCGCCGCCTCCACCAAATAGTCATTAACACTGATTGTATCAGTGTTTTTTTGTTTCCTTTTCTTTTATGAGAAAATTATGAGAAGGTTTTTGAGATTTTTTATTTAAATAAAACAAAAATCAAGCCTCATCTTGACTTGATTTTATTGTTTCGGATTGTAAATTATTTAAAATATCTAGCAGTTTATCATCTTCATTGATATTGGCATGAGTATAAATTCCTAATGTGACTCCTGGATTTTTATGACCAACTCTTTTGCTGACTTCTGTAATGGTTACGCCTTTATTAATCCATAATGATATGCTTGAATGTCTAAAACCATGATTAGTAATAAAAGGGACACCTGATAATTTGATGGCTTTTTGTCTTTTCCTATCTATTGATGTGGTAGGTAAAGTTCTTGGGCCACCAAAAATAAACCAATCATTATTGTATCCTTCTTTCTGTTGCTCCTGTTTTTTTAAGTCTTTTAACATTTCATTAAGGGAACTGCCAACAGATATTCTTCGTTTACTAGAACTTGTCTTTGTAGGTACAATTTCTTCTTTCCTATTATCAGTAACATGGTCTGTCTTCGAAGTTACACTTTTGATAATGTTGATTTTACCTCTCGAAAAGTCATTCCATGTCAAGGCTCTGATTTCCCCTAATCTTGCACCAGTATAGAATAATGTTATAAAAAAGACTTTATAGACATTATCATCTACATATTTGATGAACTGATTAAAATCATTTTCATCCCATATTGTATTCTTTTTAACTGTTTCATTTTTATCTTCTTCTAATGTTTTTTGGAAGGAGGTAAGCGAGACAGAAGGGTCTGAAAATAAATCGTTATATGTCATAGCATGTTTAAATACTTTTTTGAATTTTTGTAGGATATAGTTTTTCGTCGTTGTAGAATATGAAGAATTACTCAACTTTATTCTAAATTCAAAACAATCCTGGGGAGTTATGTTGCTGATTTTCTTGTCTGGGAAATTCTTGATGATAAAATCTTCCATTACTTGCTGACATTTCATATATGTACTATATTTTGATGTCTGCTCAAGATGTTTTAGATATCCTCGTGCTACAGCACAGAAATATTCGTCATTGAATCTTTTATGTCTAAGAACTTTATTTTCAAATAATTTAGCTTCCTTTTTTGTTTTGAAACCTCTTTTTGTTGTATTTTTATATTTAACGTAGTATGTACCACGTAACTTATCTTTATATACGCCCATTTTATTTCCTCCAAATCAGTTTATGCATATTGTTGCAATGGTAATTGTTCAACTAAAGATTCAGCTACCATTTTTTGTTTATAAAAATCAATATTTTTACCTGTAATTGCAAACAAGGCTTCTGCAGGTATTTTTTGATTTGCATTAAAGCTGATATGATGAGAAATACAATAATTCAATGCTTCTTCACGTAGTTGTCTAGCTTTTGGCGCACCACATTCTCTAAGAAGCATTATTTCTTTAATACTGAATTCTTCCTTAAGAGATAATATATATTTTTCTTTCCAATTCATACATCCTTTCTTTTTATTAATATTCATTTGTTTGACCTCCTTATAGGCATGTTATTTTTTAGCTCCTTTCCTGCCTATGTCTATGCTATTATAACATAATCGACTCCACCATTTTGTAAAGTTGACGAATTGTCAATTCAAATTATAAATGATAGAATTAATATTAAAGGAGAGAGCTAAAATGAGAGAGTATGATTGTTACTATTTAACTGAAAAAGTAAAATTGCAAATAGATAAAGCTAATAATGACGCTTATAAAAGAGTAGAACAAATAATGAGAAGATATCAAATGAATCAAAAGCAATTTGCAGAAAGATTAGGGATATCTCCTACTTTGGTATCAAAATGGAAAAGTGGGGAGAAGGAAATTACCCTTCCTCAAATAGAGGTGATAGCAAGAGAGTTTGGGATTGACATGACCTATTTTATAAAAGGAAGTACAGATTATTACGTTGCTCCAGTACAGAAATGTCATGTTGAGCATGGAATGTTTTGTGTATCACCAAGAAAAAAGTTAGCACCAATTGTCGCACCTACACTAATTGTCCTAAAGAGAGATATTCCAAATAATAATGTTTATCTTTTAGAAGATGGTCTTCATGATGCTGCCATTATAGAAAGAATCATGGCTATTGATGAATCTTTAAGCTATATTGAGGAACCAGATTATTATGTTATTGATGATTATGGAAATCTAAATAGAAATTGTGAATATGAAAGTAAAGTGGGTAACGTCTATTATTTTACTAATAAACATGGTAAATCCATAAGTGTACCTGTATCGCTATGTAAAAATCGAGTTGCGATATATATTGATGACCCTCTTAAAGTAAAGAGAGATTATTGTTTAGGAAGATAGACTTCTCTAAGGTCTTCTCTATCTCGTCCGTGGCCTAATTTTTCACTGACATTAGCCCATGCTGTTTTTTGATTATGATGCATGAGCTCTTTGTTATATTCTCTAATAGCCCAATTTTTGCGGATGCTATGGATACTGCTTTTATGATCGTTATATCTTGAGATTCCTAGTTGCTTACATCTGGAATTTAACCATTTATTGACAGACCCTTGCTTAATGTTGAGTATGGGGCTGTCTTTTTTGCATCTTTCTTTATCGGCAATCTCTTTAAGTTTGTTTATGATATCCCGCTGTTCTTTTGATTCTATTGGTAATATTCTTGTCTTTCCGCCTTTTGATTTGTATATAACCAATTTGTCATTTTTTATATCGCAAGGTCTGACTTTAACTGTTTCACTTACTCTAAGTCCAAAAGCATGACTTAATTTAACAGCAATAAAACCTTTGGCATTAGATCTGATGTCGACTATCTTTTGATAATCACTTTCTTTCATGGCAATGGTTCTCATAGCCTCTTTACCACTTGGTATATGTGAAGCTTTCATGTTCATTTTGCAGTTGAACATTGACTCACCTAGCTTTCCAATCTTATCAATTCTTGAAGCATATTGTTTGATAGTATGGGATGTACATGAAGTTCTTTTTGATTCAAGATATCTGTTGACAAGTTCAGGTGTTATATGATTCATTTTTTTAATCTCATTACAGTTCTCTTTAACCCATTTTGAAAAATCCCTTGCTACATCAAGCAAGTTTTCCTTATCTTTATATGAATATACTCTGCATTTCTCGATGTAGTGATCCTCGATTTTCTCATTTCTTTTAGAAATTCCTGGGGTAAAACTATTTAAAACACTCTGTTTCATCTGATTGTATAGATTATGATGACTTCTGCCCAAATTATCACCTCATATTATGCACCAGTGTTTTTCGCCATTATCGGCTCTATTCTTTCGCCGTTAATGGCGACTTTTTAAATTGTAGATTGTTCAGTAAGTAGCTCAACTGCATGGTGCAGGAGCAATTAAGCTCAACAGCATCTTACTATCAAGATGCTGGAGCTAAAATCGTACGAGCGTTTAAGCTTTTCTATTGCTTCTTTTTCTTAGAGTTCCATCTTTTCTGAATACTCCCTCATCGGGTCTGTAACAAGTAATCATTTTATAAAGATGAAAATGATTGTCTCTTGTCTGCTTTTCTATAACAACGTGGTATGGGATTTTATTATATTTGCATTGTATGACAAAGCGGTCATAGAAGGGGGATGTGTTATAGTTACCGACAGGTCTATCCTGAACTATGGTGGAATTATAAGATAGAGCAATTTGAATAAGTCTTTCATCAATGTTTCTTTCTTTCATCCTTTCTTTAGCATGCAACGATATTTGAATCAGTCCGAATTTTGCATACTTCTTTATATTTTTTACTTCTTTTGTAAGTTTCTTTTGATGTAATGACATTATTACTTCCTCCGTTTCGTATAAATTAAAAGACACGCTAAGTATCTTTTGAAAATTTCGTCATATAAAAGAAAAACGAACAGGTCGAATTTCTTTTCTCCTGTTCGTCTAACTTACAATAATATTATACCATGTTCTTATTATCTTGTGGATTTTTTGACTCTCCGATAAAGAAAGCTAACTTCTCATTAATCATTTCTTCGGTTAATCTTTGCTTTTTATATAATTTGCTGATGGGATTTGGCAATGTCGTGGCTTTGATATAATCACCACGTGCTTCATCATATAGATTATATGTGATGAAATCATCAGTCATATGAATATATGTTTTACATCTTCTTCTAAGCTGTTTTATAGGTTCGTGAAAATTGTCATGAAACTTGTCGAATAGAGTTTCAATATCCAAGACTGATGTTAGGATAATATATTGACATTCCAATATTTTATTACGGTAGCGTGATTTGACAGTAGAGGACGTGTTGTTATCTAGCATCTTTAGAAAATCACTTAAGGAGTTAAAGCAGTCTGCTCTCACATCATCAAGTATTAATACTTCTTCTCCACAGTAGTCACTCATGATATCATTGGATGCACTGGAAATATAGTAAGACAAGTTTCTGTCCTCACAGAATTTCTTGGCATAGGTTGTTTTACCACTACCACTGGTACCATAGATGTATATGCATTCTTTATTTATAGATTTATTCCTGATTTTATCCTCATAGTACTTAAAGGCGCTTTCAAAATCCTTTCTGTATTTAACATACATATCTACATCAATATATTGGGTGTAATTGTTTCGTCTGATTATACCTTGGTCTATTTTTTCAATAAGCTCATTCTTAATGTCCTTATTATTCTTTTTGACTTGATATTTATCACGTTCGGCTATCCAATCGTAATTGCTTACGACTTCACTATCATCATATTGATATTTGGATGAAGCATTCCTGTGTGTAGCATATAAAAGAACATCACCCCATTTTCCTATTATCTTATTGATGAAGTTTTCTTTTATATCCAACCAATTAGCGACAGTTGTAAATGTATATGCATTATCAAGCTTAATATAGATATGATAATGAGGGTCTTTAATTGTGTTTGCCTTATGAGTAGAATTTTTCTTTTCATCTTCAATGGTATATATATCTTTATCATGAAGAATATAGAGATAGTATTTAATACTCTTGTTTGAATTTATTTTATTAATAATATCATCAATATTGATATACTCTTTTTTTGAGATTATCTCAAAGTTTCTGTACTTTTTTCTCATATAAGTTACCTCCATTAATATATGTCTGGCAACTGGCAACAGGGAGAACCGCCGAGAGGACAAGCCCGTTCTCGGCGTTTCTTATAGGGGTATGCCTGCTTTGGCAACAGGCAACGGCACTTTTACACCTTTTCCTATAACAACACCTGAACTCTGTTATCATGCTCATCACCAAGCATCTGATGACAGCATTCCATGAACTCTCTAATGGAGTCATGTGGTGCCATGATGATTCCCTCATCAAAGAGTTCTTCAATCGTATGGACACATATGGGATTTCTTGTATGGATGAAGACGATACATCCTCCATCTTCATTTTCAGCAAGTCTTAGGGAATACATGTTATCAATTCCAATCTTCTTTATCTTTTCTTCCATGTCGTTATTCATAGAACAAAAAAAAGAATAAGACGTGCTGAAGAAGATGAGAAAGTTCCTCTTTCTCGTTCCACATACCTTATTCTTTGTCATTATTTCACCACCGAGCATCAAGCTCACTTAAATTCAAAAAGGATCGCAATTATCTGAAACCTTTCTGTACATCTATTATAGCACAGATTTGTGATTTGTGGTTTTTTGAACATTTTACATTTTCTCTCCATATTTCATAACATGATATAATATAGATATGAAAATGAAACGAAATGAGGAGGTCCTAATGAAGAACAAAATGATAGATATTATCGAAGGGATATGCGAATGCAAATCACTGCTTGCAGTGGCAATGAAAAGTGCATATGCTGATATAGATTGTGAGAATCTGGTTACAGCATTAGAGGTAACAAGAAATAAGCTTGATGCAATTATAAACGAATTTGATGGGCTTATTTAAATAGAAAAAGCCAACTATTACATTATAGTTGGCTCTTTGTCTTGCAATAAAACCCCAGATAGTCTGGGGGTGTCTACAGGCTTTAGCGGCGTGGTAACGAAAAATCCTCCGTGATATAATTGATTTGTGGTCTGCGAAACTACAAATCATATTATACAAGGAGGAAATAGTCATGAGTTATTACACAGATGACTTACATAGTTTATCACATACAAAGTGGAACTGCAAATATCATATAGTACTTGCACCAAAGTATAGAAGAAAAGAGTTTTATGATGCAAGAAGAATTGAAATAGGAAAAATATTAAGACAGTTATGCGAATGGAAGGGAGTCAATATAATAGAAGCAGAGGTATGTAAAGATCATATACATATGCTAGTTGAAATACCACCTAAAATGAGCATATCTGGATTTATGGGATACCTAAAAGGGAAGAGTAGTCAGATGATATTTGAAAAATGGGCAAATGCGCGATTCAAATATAGAAACAGAGAATTCTGGTGCCGAGGATATTATGTCAGCTTATGCCGATATCGGCATAAGCTGACTTATACCGATAAAATAATTATGCCGATTAAATTGAAATAATCATTGTATCATCATTAGTTTTTTATTGATTTATCGGCATAAAACATTTTATTGAGTCTATCTTTTTCTTCTTCAGATAAATTTTCATAATCATCTTTTATTTTTTCTCCATTTATCCTTTTCAGTATTTCTCTGATCATTTCCACATCAGTTTCTACATATATTTCGGTTGTCGATTCCTGCTCATGCCCCATAAGTTTTGCTATTTCTGCTCTGGACATGCCACTTCTATACAGTATTGCTCCAAACGAATGTCTCAACATATGCGGATGAAGTTTCGGTATGTCTATGTCAATTTTTCTTGCCATATGACTATATTTTTTTATTATTCGCTGAACATTATCTTGAGACATTTTATGCTTTCGACTATCATGAATCGTATAAACAAGATAATCTTCAGGTGAACTGTTTCGATGGAATAATTCAATATATATTTTCATGTTTTCTGTTAGCTCATTTGTTAGTGGTATGACACGTCTCTTACTTCCTTTTCCAGTTACGATTACATATGGATCTTTATTATTTAGATGTATGTCACTGATTCTACATTCAAGCATTTCATTCAGGCGTGTTCCAGTTGAAAACAGAAAAAGAATAATAAATCGATCACGTATTCCAGTTCTGTTTCTGGATGGTTGCTCCAAAAGTAGTTCCACTTGTTCCTTTGTTATCCAGTTATGCTGTTTCGGTATAATCTTTTTTGTTTTTATTTTACTGACACTTAATTGTAGAGGTACTAATGTAATATCATGATGTGCACAATATCTTATATATTCTTTGATTGATACTAGCTTTATGTTTCTGGTTGCCAGGGAACTACCATTATCCATGACATATTTCAAATATGATCTTATGATGTTGTCATTAATATCGTTGAATATTATCTTCTCAATATCCATATTTAGCACTTCTGTCAGGTATTTTCTAAAAGAATTCAGACCGTTTATATAGGTTTCAATGGTCTTATCACTTTTGAGTTCTGTTTTCATATGTTCAATAAAACTGTTGATATGTATAAAAAACGGTTCAGTCTTCTTCATATGAAACACCAATCCCTTCAGTGATTGCAGACATCTTTTCTCTGTATTCAGGTACAAGCATTTCAACCAAATGCAGATAATACATCGTTTCGTTGACTGATTTATGTCCCATATATTGGCTCAGGTATTTGATCCAGTTTTCAAAACTTTCACCTTCATCCAAACATTTTCTCATACTGTTGACTGCGAATAAATGACGTAGTCCATGCACTGTTGGTTTTATGGAAAATTCTCTATTCAATAAAGTTAACTCAAGCACCTTGTCAAAGAAATCATCAATATTATGTTTAGTCAAACGTGTCTTATCATATGATGGCTGAAAGAAATATTCTCTATTCAAAATGATGCCTGAATATGCATCGTTGAAGCGAATGCATAATTCTTTCATGCTTTCACTCATATAGACCGTTCGATCCTTGTTTCCTTTGGAATGATATATACTAATTGTTCCATTCTTTAAATCAATGTCTTCCATCTTGATATGACATGCTTCTGAATTTCTTAGTCCGCAGGTATAGATCAATCTAAAAATAATGGGAATGATATATTCTCTGTTAGGAGAACGTATATGCGGTTTGATATTATCTGCTCCTCTAAAAAATCGTACCAGCTGATCATCATCAAACAGTGATATCACTTTATGGGGGCCTAATCTGATGGAGTAATCAGGAATATATGCCGATATGCCAATAGAATTCAAATATATACCTAAATATTTTATAGTGCTTATTCTTTCAGAAATAACGTATCTTGATTTTGTTTTTATCGAATATATCCATTCATCTGATATTTCTCTAGTTAATTCTTTTCTGTTTTGATAATGTTTATCATAATATTTGTCCAGCTCCTTTAGTCTTGAATCAAGATAATCAAGTCTGTATCCTAAATGATTGAACATTTTTTTGGTTGGCTCAATATATTGCTTCAAATAACTCATTAGAATAGACCTCCTTCATAGGGAAAAAGATCAATTGATAATGCACATCTTTTCATCTTCTGTTTATCTGTTGACAGATATTTATCAACAGTAGCGTTGTTGATATGACCAAGTGCAGCTGATATCAATGATACATCTGCTCCTGCAGTCAACAGGCTGGAAGCGAATGTTCGTCTTAATATGTGAATTCCAAACTGATTTGGCTGATCTTCTTTTTTTAGAGATCTGAATCTTCTAAAAGTTCTTATTGAAGTATTATGCGTCAATTTTCTAACCTGACCAATTGACATGATGAACACGTATTGACAGTCACATTTTCTTCTTTCATTCAATAGATAATCAATGATTGCCTTAGAAACTTCACTATCAAATGGCAATGATAATGCAACATTTGTTTTTTTCTGGATGATATGGATAGTTTTATTTTTCATGTCAATATTTTCAAACTTGAGATTAAAGATATCGCACATTCTCAATCCGCATCTTAGAGCCAGGAGATAGATTGCTTTGTTTCTTAGGTTGCTGGGGAAATCATGATATGATTCAAGTAACACAGACATCTGTGCATCATTGTAGGTTGTTACTATGCGACGAATATCATTTTTCTTTGTAATGCATGCAAAATGAATATTACTATAGGATGTCAGATTTCTATCTTCTAAATAGCTAATAAATTTTCTAAGACCAATAATTTCTGCAGATATGCCTGCTATCTTTCTATTTTCAAAATGTTCAGATAGAATATAATTCGATATCATCTGATGACTGATATCTTTTGTATTGAACACATTATTGTTTTCTAAATACACGAGAAAGTATCTGGCATCATGCAATCTACATAAAATAGTTTTTGTGGAATATTCTTCATTTTCCAAGAATATCTTATAATCATTTATCACATTAAGATATTCATTAGATTTTGGAATCAAGCAAGGCTGACTGGAATAAATTTTCCATCCATCAAGATTGCCATGATAATTATCGCTTAAAAGACAGGCAACTCTGCGATATCTTTCAACTGTACTTTTGGAAAATTTGATGGTACACTCTTTTAGCCATTGATCGATAATATTGGTTGAATATACACAGTTATTTTGTTTCATTAGATGACCAATAATTTTTACTATTCCATCATATCTTGACAATGTCTTAATTGGATAATCATGATAAGATTTCATTTTTTCTTTGGTATCATCTGCAAGCTCTTTAAAAGTATTAAATTTTGTCATTTGTAATCATCCTCCTTAAGATAATTACAAAAGTTTTATGCCGATAAATCAATAAAAAACTAATGATGATACAATGATTATTTCAATTTAATCGGCATAATTATTTTATCGGTATAAGTAGATACGGTAGGGAAGAATACTAAGAAAATACAGGAATATATTGCAAATCAATTAAAGGAAGATAAGCTAGCAGAGCAATTGGAACTTGAATTGGAAGATCCGTTTACTGGCAAGAAGCGATAGAGAGATTGCAAGACGCAGACCACGTTAGCGCTGTCAAGCGCTGCTCTGAAGGCAGGGCTATGCCCGCAAATGAAAAACCACCGGCTAGGCCGGTGGATATTTATTTTATTTTTCTTTGAGGTGAAGCGGGTATTCCCATTTTTTTACGGTATTTATTGATAACACGTCTAGAACAGTATAAATCAATGTCTTTGAGGGCTTCGACTATTTCTTGATCAGATAATGGATTTTTTTTATCTTCATTGTCAATAAGATCTTTCATTGCTTTTTTTATAGCATCGCTACTATCTCCCGAAGCACTTTTTGATACCAAGAGATTTTTTAATGGATAGATTTCGTTATGGAACATATAATATTTTGAATTTATTGTTCTAGATATGGTAGAAACATGATAATGACATTGTTCTGCCACTTCATCCAATGTACAGCTAACTAGTTCATCATTGTATAAAAAGTGACTTCTTTGAATATTGACTAAAGTATTGGCAACCATAAGTATTGTATGATTTCTTTTTGTAAGATTATCAAGAAAGAAATGGGCATCTCTAAAATAATCTTTCATTTGATGATTATCTTTAACCAATTCATAAAGGTCTTCATTAATATAAAAAGAAAAATCATTGTAGGGTTGTATAATAATATCATTGTTTTCAATAATGATTTCTATATCTGGAATGATAATAGAATCATTTTCATTATTATATTGTTCACACGGAAAAGGTTCGCATAAACGTATATCTTCATATATTTGATTGACTTGATATTTTGTTATATGATACTTTTTTGAAATAGCTGTATAGTTTTTTGAGAGAATGAGATCCTTTGATTCTTTCATAATTTTATATGAAGTATTTAAACCTTTGTGTTTTAATTGAAGACAAATGCTGTCAAAACAATCGAATGCGCCTACACCAATAGGCTCCAATGATTGTAAAATATTCAGATGTTTATCAAAGATATCATTATTTATATTTAAATCATACATGTATTGTTCTTTTGATAAATTGAGAAAACCTTTATTGTCTAAGGATTCAATCAAATATGAAATAATATCATAATCATATTCTTGCTTTAACATAGTTAATTGAAAATATAATTCTTCTTTTAAAGTATGTTTTTGAGCAATGTTTTCTAAATAATAAAAAGAGTCTTCTTTTTTTTCGTTTATTTCTATAAATGGATTGGTTTGCAATAAAGAACGAACCATTGCATGAATATCGTTTTCACTTAGTTTAAGGAAATCTAAAGACTTTTGCATTTTTAAATTTAATTGAAATGTTTGTTTAAACGTAGGATTAAATGTCATTTTTTGTTTCATAATGCCACCTCTTATCTATATATTAGCAAAAATTGTGCCAAAAATAAGAAAAAAATGAATAAAAGATGCTTTAAAAAAATATTCTTGACACGATATTTAAAACCATCTAAGATTGAAAAAGAGGTGACTATAATGGAAGATAAAATAATGACCATTATTAACCAAATAACACACGAAAAACGTTATGAGGATGCCAATGGATTATTAATAAGTGAAAATATAAAAATTGCAAGAAATACTGTGAATATGAGTCTTAATCAACTTTATAAAAAGGGATTATTCATAAAAATTAATTCAAAACCAATATTATATTTATCAAAATCTATACTTGAAAAAGATAATAAAATTATATTTACACAAGATGAGTTTTCTAATATATCTGAATTTTTAAAATATGTAGAAGGAGACCAATTGCAGGATTTTGAAAAACTTATTGGATTTAATGAAAGTTTAAATGATTTAGTTGAATCTATGAAAGCAACATTGTCATATCCACCTCAAGGATTACCAATATTATTGAACGGACCTACTGGTACAGGAAAAAGTATGCTTGCAAAACTAGCCTATGAGTATTGTGTTAATCATAATCTTATAAAAAATGATGCTCGCTTTGTACAAGTGAATTGTTCGGAATATGCAAATAATCCGGAATTATTGAGTGCAAATTTATTTGGATATAAGCGAGGTTCATTTACCGGTGCTGATAAAGATAATATGGGATTATTACATTATGCAGATGGGGGCCTTTTGTTTTTAGATGAAGTCCATTGTTTAAAATCAGAGTGTCAAGAAAAGTTATTCTTGTATATGGATCAAGGTATTTATCATATGATTGGGGATAATGATAAATGGTTAAAATCAAGTTGTCGTATTATTTTTGCAACAACTGAAATTCCTGAAAAAGTTTTATTAAAAACATTATTAAGACGAATTCCTATTGTTTTACAAGTACCTTCTTTAGAAGAAAGGGGAACAAATGAAAGACTAAGTCTTATTTATCATCTCTATCGCCAAGAAGAAAAACGTATACAAAAAGAAATATACATATCAACAAATGCTTATCAAGCTTTGTTGAATTATCATTTTGTAGGGAATGTTGGAGAACTATCTAATGTCATTCAAGCAAGTTGTGTGAGTGCATTGTTTACGCAAAGTGGTCAGCATTTGGAAATTCATGCATCTCATTTGCCGAAACGAATTATTCAACAAATTTCTCCATCAATAATGTTAACAAACAAACATAAAATAATTCAAATTTCAAAATTAGTTCCTGCCTCATCTCAATCTAAAATTATTCAATTTTATCAACAATTAATTGAATCATTTGATAATCATAGAAATGATAATACTATGCAATTAAGAAAGATTGTGGATGTTTATTTTGAAAAAATAGTTTTTAGCAAGAAGAAAAATGATCATTATTTATTAGATACAGTTAATAAAATATTTTCAATGGTTACAAATAAATATGGATTTCATCTTTCAAATAATGAATTGGTTTCTGTAACAAGTTATTTATCAGAATATCAGAAAAATATTAATGAAATATTGACTTGGGATAAACAATATGAGAATAAAGTATATGAATTAAAGGAATATTTAAATAATTATTATCATCGACAATATTTGGTTGCTTTAGAATTATACAAATACTTTAAATACAATATGAATGATTCCTTAGATGATATGGTATTATGTGTTCTCACTATTTTTCTAGATAGATACTTTGATAATGTTGTCAATAATCAAAGATTAGCAATTATTGTTGCTCATGGTTTTTCTACTGCAAGTTCAATAGCAGAAAGCGTTAATAAATTGCTTAATCAATACATCTTTGATTCTATTGATATGCCACTTCATGTTGATGTTAATGTTATTATAAAGAGATTAAATGAATTTTTGAATCATGTTGGAGCATTTAATGAATTATATTTATTAGTAGATATGGGCTCACTCGAAGCAATTTATGAAGGGATTCAAATAAAAAATATCGATATAGCAATGATTAATAATGTTCATACCAAATTAGCTCTACAAATTGGCGAAGGGATAAAAGAACAATTAAGTATGCAAGAGATATTTGAAGATATAGAAAAAAAGCAATCTTATCATGTGCATATAGAAACACATCGTATCAAAGAACCAGTGATTGTATGTTCTTGTGCAACGGGGATAGGTGTCGCTGAGAAAATTAAAACAACGATACAAGAATCACTACCAAAACATTTATCAATAAAACTCATGACTTATGATTATGCATCATTAGTTCAAAATGGATTAGAAGGGCATATGTTTGACGATTATGAAGTGATTTGTGTTGTAGGAACGTTGAATCCTAATATTCCTGGTATCCGTTTTGTAGCAATTGAGGATCTTATTATCAATACAAATTATGAGGATCTTTCCATTTATTTTGAAAACTACATGAGTGAAGAAGACTTAAAAGAATTTAAGAAGAATATTCTTAAGAATTTTTCATTATCAAATATTATGAATATTTTGACAATTCTTAATCCTAATAGCTTATTAGAACAAGTTTCAAAAGGTATTGATAAAATGCAAAGTTTATTAAATATCCAACTTAAAAATCGTACATGCTTTGGGTTATATGTTCATATATGCTGTTTGATAGAGAGATTAGTAACACATAAAAGCATAGAAATCTATTCTAATAGAAATTTTCTTGAAGAAGAACCGCTATTTATTGAATGTGTAAAAAAATCATTTAGTGATGTTGAAAAATTTTATAATGTGGAAATACCAATTGAAGAAATAGGTTATATTTATGACTATGTAAAAAATAATTAGAGTGTGTCTTTATGGCACACTTTTTGCTTATATAAAAGTGATCAAACATTTAATAATAAAAAAGAAAATTAGAAGACTTGGCACGATATTTGCTTGAATAAAAGTGAAAGGAGTTGACAAATTTGATTAAGTTAATATTAGCTTCACATGGTGAATTATCAAAAGGATTGGTTAATTCAGTAAAAATGATTGTAGGAAGTTTAGCCGATGATGTTGAATCATTTAGTCTTTACCCTGGGGAAAATCCTAACGATTATGCTGAAGAATTAAATCAAAGAATTATAAAAGATCAGGAACATCATTATATCATAGCTTGTGATATTAAAGGTGGGAGTGTTTACAATGCTATAGTACAGACGTGTATCTATGACAATGTAGATGTATTATCAGGTATGAATATGAATATGGTTCTTGAACTTGTATTAGCTATTAGCTCCCAAAATGTTGATATAAAACAAATTATTAACAATGCTAAAGAAGGAATTGTATTACAGAACAAATCATTATTAACGAAGAATATTGAGGATGAAGACTTTTAGGAGGAATTTTATGATTAAATGTTTGAGAGTAGATCATCGATTATTGCATGGTCAAGTGGCTTTTTCATGGACAAGCGCACTTGCAGCAGATTGTATTTTAATTGCTAATGATGGTATTATGCAAGATGATTTAAAGAAGATGGCTATTAAAATGGCAAAACCACAAGGAGTTAAATTAGTTATTAAAGATATTAATGATTCTATAAAAGCTCTTAATAGTGGTGCAACTGATAAATATAAATTGTTTATCATTGTGGAAAATGTTGCTGATGCTTATCGTTTGATGACAGAGACAAATATGATTAATAGTGTTGTCTTGGGAGGAACAAAAGCAACTAATGAGACTAAGAATATTTCTAAAGCTGTTAATTTAACAGATCAAGAAATAAACTTAGTAAAAGATTTGATTAATAAAGATTTTGAAGTTGAAATCAGAATGGTTCCAACAGAAAAGAAAATTTTAGCAAAAGATGTTATTTAGAGAGAGGAGTATTATTTTATGTTACAAGCATTTTTGTTAGGTTGTGTAGCTTTTATTGGTAAATGTGATTTAGCTACAGGAACAAATATGATACAAAGACCTATCGTTTTAGGACCATTGGTTGGTTTGATTTTGGGTGATTTGCAAACTGGTATTGTTGTAGGCGCTACATTAGAGTTAGCCTTTTTAGGACAAGTATCAGTTGGAGCTTATATACCTCCAAATGTTATTGTAGGAGGCGTTTTAGGAACTGCATTTGCTATTACAACAGGTAAAGGGACTGAAATTGCTTTTACAATGGCATTCCCTATCGCATTATTAGCGCAGGCTATTGACAATTTTATTTTCTCAATTGTTAGACCATTTATGGGAAGGCTTGCAGATAAATATGCTGCAAAAGGAAACGCAAGAGCTATTTCGATAATTCATATGGGAACAGGATTCATTACTTGCACTGTTTTATTCTTAATTACTTTCTTTGGATTTGCGTTAGGAAGTAGTCAGATGGAAGCAATTGTTAATGCTATTCCAACAGTAATAACTAATGGTTTATCTATAGCTTGTGGATTATTGCCAGGTATTGGATTTGCTATGTTAGCAAGAATGATTATGAATAAAGAAGTTGTACCATTCTTCTTTTTAGGATTTGTATTATCAGCATACTTTGGAGTACCTGTTGTTGGTATTGCAATCATGGGATTAATTGCAGTGTTCTTACGTGTTGATTTTCGAAATAATAATGATCAATTAGCTGTTGAAGGAGGATATAATGATGACGAAGACTTCTAATAATGAAAATACTGTTATTACAAAAAAAGATTTAAGAAAAATGTTTTGGAGATCATTACCTATGGAATTTTCATGGCATTATGAACGTCAAATGCATATGGGATTCTGTACAATGATTAGTGATGGATTAAGAAAAATCTATAAAAATAATCCTGAGGGATTAAAAAAAGCATTACAAAGACATTTAGAATTCTTTAATATTACACCTCATGTTTCTACTTTCGTAGGTAGTATTACACTTGCTATGGAAGAAATGAATGCAAATCAAGATGATTTTGATGAATCTTCAATTAATGCAGTTAAAGCAGCATTAATGGGACCTTTAAGTGGTATTGGTGATTCTTTATTGTTAGGAACATTAAGGGTTTTAGCTGTAGGAATAGGAACATCTTTAGCATTACAAGGGAATATTCTAGGACCAATTCTATTCTTATTAATTTTCAATGTTCCAGCGTTTATTTTAAGATATGTATGTGCCATGAAAGGTTATGAATTAGGAGCTACTTATTTAGAAAAAATTCAAAAATCTGGATTAATGCAAAAATTTATGTTAGCGGCTGCTATTTTAGGAGTTATGGTTATTGGTGGTATGACAAATGAATTGGTTTCTGTAACGACACCTTTAGCAATTGGTAGTGGAGATACAGCAACACAAATTCAAAGTATTTTAGATGGAATTATGCCTGGAATGTTAGGATTAGCAGTTACTGGTATCTATTATAAATTGCTTGGAAAAAATGTGAATGTTATGTGGATTATTATTGGAACAGCAATATTAGGTATTGTTTGTGCACAATTTGGTATTTTAGGATAAAGGAGAGACAAAAATGTTAAATTTCGATGAAAATAGAGTAAGAACAGAACATCAAAATGGTGTCAATTTAATTCCAGAAGTGGAAAAGATTGTAGATAAGATCTGTGAAGATGGTTATTCTAATATCTTCCTATTTGGTATTGGAGGGACATTATTGTATGCTGGACAAATCATGCATACGGCTAAACAATTAGGGTGTAATCTTCC
>NZ_NFLD01000029.1:0-38965 GCF_002160725.1 Massilimicrobiota sp. An142
TCGTGTTCAGATATGTATTCAAATATCTGCTCTAACTTCTCGTCCGTCTGCTTCTGGTATTCCAACTGCTTTAATTCCACATTGCTAATACGCTCAAAGAGTAGAGCATTGTTAGCAATGAAACGCCTCATCTCTACAAAAGCCCTCATAATACCAATGCTCACATTTACGGCTATATCACTATGAAGTACGCTTGCAAGCATGGATATTCCTTGTTCGGTAAAAACATACGGTAAAGTTCTTCGTCCACCATATCCATTTTTATTCAAACTTGAAATGCCAGATTGGCATTTCAAGTTTTCGTATTCCTCCACGGTAAGCTGGAATCTAAAATCATCTGGAAATCTCTTTATATTTCTTTTTACAGCTCTGTTCAATGCTCCTGTTTCCACCTGATAAAGCATAGCTAAATCGCTGTCTATCATAACCTGTTTATCACGAATAACATATATCAATTTTTCAATGGCAGGCTGTACTATTTCCACAACAGGAGTTTCTATCTGATTTTGTGACAAAACTTCTTTCCTATCTTCTGTTGCCATTATATCCTCCTAAATTTGAAATGCCAATTTGGCATTTCAAGTTTTATGTGTCATCTGCTTTGATGTTGCAAATTACAACCTCAATCATTTTCGACACTCTCATTATACCATGCGACAATTTTTTTACCATATCAAATCCCAAAAGAAAACGGGCAATCTTGAGAACTGCCCATCATCTTTATAAGTTCTTTGCCAACGATTTTAGAAGTGCTACCATTTGGGGATTTGCAAGGAGCTTTTGCAACATTTCCTGTTCTTCCTGTGGAGCCACAGGAGATACTTCCTGTGATGATACCTCCTCAGCCTTTGGAGTAGCCTTGCTCTGGTAAAATTGTTCTTCAAATCTCTGAGCATTTATTCTCCTGTCCTCGTCTATATATGAGAATACACATCAGCAACCATTTTGACTTGTGCGTGACCAGAGCCGCCCTGCACTGACTTCATATTTCCGCCGTTGAGCTTCAGCTTATATGTGATGCTTGAATAGCGGAAACTGTAAAAAACAACAGGTGGCAGGTCGTTATCGTTAATGAGTTTCTTTAAGGCTCAGTTAATGACTTGCCCCTCAATCGGTCTACCACAGGTAGATGCAAACACCATATTAAAATCGGTGTACTCATCTCCGAACAGCTCTTTGAGATTGTCTATTTCTTTACGGTACTTTACAAGCATTTCTGCCACAGTCTTAGGCAAGAATACTTTTCTCACGCTCGTCAGTGTTTTCGGATCTTTCAACACCAATGCAGTATGGTTGCTTGAAAGAGCAGGTGGAAATTTGAATACTACGCCCTTTTCGTTTAATTACTCCAGAGCATCTCAGCTGACCCTTTGAAGCTCTTTATTAACGAAGATATAAGCTCGTCCCACATTGATACTTTCTTCGAAGATGTCGATACAATCCCAGGTATAAATGCTAACATAAATATGTACATAAATGATCATTTAAAAATGGTTCGACTATTCTATGGTAGTGAATGATTAGCAGAAAGGTGTTTTTGCTAATCAAATTTAACAAGAATATACGATTTGAAAAAAACTATAGTAAAATATGAAACGCCGAAAACCTTTATTTTACAAGGGTTTTCGGCGGAGTTTTTGGCGTCGCTAAGAGGATTTGAACCTCCGACCTACCGCTTAGGAGGCGGTCGCTCTATCCAACTGAGCTATAGCGACATTTGGAAAATCTATATTTAATTTTACTTGCTACCTTTTCCTTTGTCCTCCGAAGTATATGTTATAACACTTTCTTAGGAGGCAGTTGCATTATCCAGCTGTGCTACGTGGACATTTCAACTTTTAACATGCTTTATTCTAACATGTTATATACTTGAATTCAATCATTGAATAGACATTCGATACTGATTCCATCTTTTCAGCAATATTTCAATATAATAAATCGTCATTTTTTCATACCACTCACCTGTTTTTAAATCTACTAAGCAATATAAATGATTTTCTCTCTTTAACAAACCCAAATCATAATAATATAAAGCTGCCTGTATATCAATAGACATTAATAAAACCTCCTATTTCATTTTTATGAAACAGGAGGTTTTTTATGAATAAAATACAAATAAATGAATTCATCTCATACAAAAACAATACTATAAGTTATCATATAGCATCATAGTTTATAATGCTTTATCTACCCTTTCTCCATTTTCTTTTACAATTCTGCCAGGAATACCAATAACCGTACAATTAGCTGGCACATCTTTTAATACTACTGAAGAAGCCCCAATAATGCTATTATCACCAATTGTGACATCCCCAATGACTTTGGCCCCAGCTGATACCATGACATTATTTTTTAAAGTCGGATGTCTTTTAACTTTATGTTCACCAGTTCCAACTCCCCCTAATGTCACACCCTGATATAAAGTACAATCATCTCCAATGATTGTTGTTTCACCAATAACGACTCCCATTCCATGATCAATAAAGAAACGTTTTCCAATAGTTGCTCCAGGATGAATTTCAATCCCTGTTAAAAAACGCGCAATTTGACTCAATAGACGTGCAATGAGCTTGAAGTGACATTTCCATAAAAAATGATAAATACGATATAAAAACATAGCATGTAATCCAGGATAGTTCACAATGACATTCAAAGGATGTCGTGCTGCTGGATCCATTTCTAATATTCTACCAATTAATGTTTTTTCCATATTCTTCACCTCTTTTTCTTTATATTTAACCATAAAATACCCCTATACACAAATCATATTATCATTTTTATATTATCATATGTGAATTTAATCTATTTGTATTGACTTTTATCATATTAAAAAAAAGTTTCTCTACTTGAGAGAAACACGTTTTTCTATCTGAAAAATATCTTTTTTATAAATCAGAATATATAAAATAATAGCCAATAATATTGCTGCCACAGCATCCAATATAGAATGCTGTTTAATAAACATCGTTGATAAAGTAATCATAATAGCTGAAAGAGATGCAAATATTTTTATACCTTTAGATTGTTTAAAATCTGGACACAATATCAAAGCCAATGCACATCCAATAGAATTATAGACATGAATACTAGGAAATACATTTTGACTCTTATCAGCATGATAAATAAACTGAACAAGATTCATAGATAAAGAATTCTGTTCAATCACAGGACGATGATCAAAACTTGTTGGATATATTGTAAAAATAATCAAACAAATGGTCATTCCTATAAACAAAAATGCAACACATTTATAAAAATCACGACGATGTGTAAAAAACAAATAGGCAATTGTCCCTGCTACAAAAAGGAACCAGTAAATATAAGGATAAATAAACCATGAAACAAAAGGTATACATGCATCTATACTTGTATAAACATCATGAAAAGAAATATTCCTTAACTGTAATCCAAAATACCATGGTAAATAAAGAATAAAATATGTAAATACCCATGCATGACGATAACGATATAACAAATTCTTCATTAATTAAATCCAAACAGCTTTCTAGAAATAGCATATCCTGTTGTAATCATTTTCTTACCAACATGTCCATCCATTTCCATCATAGAACCTAAAAATGTATGTTTAACAGCTTTATAAAGTTCAGGATTTTTATTTTTTAAATACTGCCATAATTCATTTTTCTTTTGTAAATGTTCAGGTGTTCCTGATTTAATCAGTAAAACTGTTGATACAGTTGTAATCATCGTTAAATATTTCACCATATAGTTTCTCAGTTTACGACTCTTTAATTTCATCACATCACAACAATCTATCATCATCTTATTGACTTTAATCTGTTGATCAATACGTGAAATCATCACTTTTTCATTAACAGACTGATCTTCCCTACCAATATAGTAACGATACAAATCAACATTTAAATAATACAGTGTATTGACATAAGGTAAAGGCTGATAAACAAATAAATTATCAACATAAAATGTATGTTTTGGCAATTGTAAATTACAATTTCTTAATAACTGTGTACGATAAATAACACTATGCATTAATAAATTCTGTTGTGGGTAAAAATGTTTTAAATCATACCATCTGAATGTTCTATTTTGTGGCAATGCATTTGTATATTTAATCACACTAGATTTATTGGCACTTGGTTTTTCATATACATAATTTGCAATGAACATATCGACATCTTGATCTTTTTGATGTAACTGTTTAATTGTTTCTATCACTTTAACAAGTGAAGACTGGTCAAACCAATCATCACTATCCAAAACTTTAAAATAAAGTCCTGTTGCATTTTTTAAACCTGTATTTACAGCTTGACCATGTCCCCCATTTTCCTGATGTATACATTTGATTGTATCAGGATATAAAGCAGCATAGTCATCACCAATCTGGGCTGTTCTATCTTTAGAACCATCATCAACAATAATAATTTCTACATCATCTTTTAAAATTAAACATGATTCAATCGCTTTATCCATATAATCCTGTGAATTATAACATGGAATCGCAATACTTAAATATTTCATAACATCCTCCTACAATGTTTTAACAAGTTTTAAAGCTTCTTCTACAATGCCATCAATATTATAATATTTATATTGTGCTAAACGCCCTAACAAGTAAAAGTGAGAAAATGGTTTCACATAATCCACATATTTTTGATACATCATTAAGTTTTCTGGAGATAAAATAGCATAATAAGGAACTTGAGTTTCATTACGATATATTTCTGGATATTCTTTAACAATAGTTGTTCCAGAAATCTCTTGACCTGTTAAATATTTAAATTCTGTAATACGTGTAAAATCTTCACTGACGGTATAATTGACAACACCATGACTTTGATAGTGATCTTCAGGATAATGTTCATACTCAAAGCGTAATGAACGATATGGCAATCTTCCTAAACAATGATCAAAGAAATCATCAATAGCACCTGTAAAAATAATTTTTCCCTGCCACAATTGTCCCTGATAATAAACCTGATGTGTTTGCATATCAAAAGATAAATCTTCCTTGGCATCCTTATTTAATTCAATTTCTATGTTTTCATGATTCAACATATTTTCAAATAACTTTGTATATCCTTCTAGTGGCATTCCCTGATATAGATCTTGAAAATAACGATTATCATAAGAAATCAAAACTGGTACTCTGGCAGTGACACTTTGATCAACTTCTTCAGGTTTTTGATTCCATTGTTTCATTGTATATTTCAAAAAGATATTTTCATAAACATATTGAGCCACTTCCTGAATTCCCTGTGATGGATTCTTCTGTAATTCTAAAATAGGAACTCTTGCATTTTCACCATAAGCATCAATCAATTCCTGTTTTAAACGTTCACCTTTTTCTTGACCAAAAACAATCATTAATGTATTCAAGTTAAATGGAATTGGAATAATCTTTCCATAAACATTTCCAACAACTTCATGACGATAATCATACCATTTTGTAAAACGTGATAAAAAATCATAAACTTCTTTATTATTTGTATGAAAGATATGAGGTCCATATTTATGAACCAGAACACCATATTCATCATATTCATCATAACAGTTTCCACCTATATGATCTCTTTTTTCAATAATCTTGACTTTTTCACCACGCTGGGCTAAAACTCTCGCCACAACACTTCCAGCAAAACCACTTCCGATAATTAATGTATCCATTTTTTTCACCTCATTTTATTTATCATAACATAAACCTAGACATGATTCAATTTGTTGAAGGGATAGCTTCGAAAAAGGAATAAAAGATTCTACATGACGAGGATCTCCAATAGCTTTTTCCATCCAGATGACATCATGCCATTGTTTGGCTTTATATCCCGCACGATGAAAACATCCCACATACTGAAATTGTAATGATTCATGAAATCTTTCACTTTTGACATTGGGATGAGTAATACAGGCATAGACATTTTGAATATGCATGCACTTTAACAGTGCCAATAAAACCTGATAAAGTTTTTTTCCAATCGCCTGCCCATGATAATGCTGATCTAAATAAATAGATAATTCACTCCCCCATTGATAAGCAGCTCGACTATGAAAAGAAGAGGCATAAGCATAACCAACAATCTGACCTTGAACTTCTGCAACTAAATAAGGATATGAATCTAAAGTTTGACAAATACGATTTGTCATATCTTCTAAAGAAGGAACATCATATTCAAAAGTAATATTGGTCGATAGAACATAAGGAGCATAAATATCTAAAATAGCACGCGCATCTTCTTTTTTAGCCACTCTTATATTTATAGACATTCTTTTCTCCCCTCTAAAAGCTTTAAATATTCTTTTTCATGAATAATTCTTAAATCTTGTCCCTGTTTCATTAACTGTAAAGCTTTCTGAACTTTTTTATTGTCTTTGCCAAAACGTACTTTATGATAACCTTTACCACCAATAACCAGATAATTGGTTTGGGTACTGACCTGATTGGTTGATAAGGCACAGACTTCTTTTGTTTTTTCTTCCAATAATTCTCGAGGCATAGATAATTTACCAGTAAAACAGATTGATTGATGATACAACAAAGCATCTTCTTTTTGATTCATTTCTAATAATTGCGTTGCTGATTCAGCTGACATAATATTTCGATAATAGTTTTCCTTCATCTCACCAAATTCTAAATGATACTTTTGATGCAAAGCATATAAACTGTCTACATCTTCACGTTCCATCATTTGAATCAACAGATAAGCACAAGCTTTCGCATCTTCTAAAGCATGATGAGCCTGAAATGCAAAACCATTCATTTGAGATAGATCTTTAAGATTATATTTTTGAAGATTTGGATAAACAAGATGTGCCAAAACATTTGTACAGGACATAAGTAATCGTGGATATGGAATATGGTTCTGTTTCAAGGCTGCCCTTAAATTCATCATATCACCTTGAATATCATGAGAAACAACAATCGTATTTTCAAAATAATGATGAATGTCTTTCCATACTTCTACAAATGTTTTTTCTTTATACAATGATTGAGGTCTAATTTGATGTATTTTATAGCGATAGCTATCAAAACTTAAATTTTTAGGTTTCACTAAGGCATAATATGTTGAAATGACTTCTTGATTTTGAATTTCTACAATACCAATGGCACATAAACTCGCGGGATCCTGATTTAAAACTTCAATATCAAAAACAGTTATTTTTTCACTCATGCTATACCTACTGCTTTTTTAGCCAACTGATCGGCCATCTCATTATAGAAGTCCCCACTATGTGCCAAAACTTTTATAAAGCGAATATCAATCTTTTGACGACTGGCATCAATAAATGACTGATAAGCCTTTGTTCCAGGGCGATTGGCCTGCCATTGATGATTGGCCCATTTTTCTATACCTTCATAATCATAATAGATACAAATCATAGGATAGCAATGTTCAATCGCATAACAGATTGCCTGATGTGCACCCGCAATTTCACCAGCCACATTACGCATACTGACATAATCAGGATGGCTGCCTTTACCATTGACTTTCAAAATCACTTTTTGGCCTTCAAGTAAGATACAACCATAACCATATTCTCGTGTCTTTTGATTATAACTGCCATCTACATATGCAATCAGTCCATAACCATCAAAAGATTGAGGCTGTTCATCTAAATACGCCTGAGCTTCATTGAATGTAGGAAATGATTTATATACTGCTCCCTTGAAACCATTCACCATTGACTGACATTCTTCCCATGTCGAAAAAACACCAGTTTTTCTTCCTTTTTTCACTGCATAATATTTTGCCATCTTTTTAACCTCCGCTCCCTATTATAATCATATTCATGACATTTGGCTAGTAAAAAATATGATTCCTATGATATAATCATGATAAAGAGAGAAGGTTATGAAAAATGAAAATAGAAAACAGATTTTTAAAATATGTCAGTTTCCCAACACAATCTGACCCATATTCAACCACTTCACCTTCTTCGGCCAATCAAAAAGAATTTGCTCAATTTTTAATAGAAGAAATGCGTATTTTAGGATTGGTTGATGTAGAAATGAGTGAATATGGTGTTGTTTATGGAAAGATTCCATCTAACAATGATCACCAAGGTGATGTTATAGGCTTTATTGCCCATATGGATACTTCCCCTGATGCCAGTGGTGAACATATTCATCCCCAAATTATTCGTCATTACAAAGGACAAGACATTCCTTTTCAAAATGACCGTTTATTATCCCCAAGAGAATTCCCTGATTTGAATAAAGTGATTGGACATGATTTGATTACAACTGATGGAACAACACTTTTAGGTGGTGATGATAAAGCTGGAATTGCGATTATTATGAGTATGGCAGAATATATGTATAAACATCCTGAATTTAAACATAATGATATTATGATTGCCTTTACTCCTGATGAAGAAGTCGGACGTGGCACTGAGCATTTTGATCTTGATATTTTTCAGGCTGACTATGCCTATACAATTGATGGTGGCGATATTAATGAATTTCACTTTGAAAACTTCAATGCCTATCAGGTACTTGTTGAAATCATTGGAAAAAGCATTCACCCTGGCAGTGCCAAAGACAAAATGGTGAATTCACAGGAAGTGGCTATGGAATTTCACCACATGTTACCATCTGGGCAGAAGCCTCAATTCACTGAAGGATATGAAGGTTTCCATCATTTAACACATATGCAGGGAAATTGTGAACAAACACGATTAGAATATATTGTACGTAACCATGATTATTTAAAACTGAAACAACAGCTTAATGATTTTTCACGTATCCAAGCTTATTTGAATAGTTTTTATGGCTATGAAGCTATTCATATCACGATGCATGAACAATATCTCAATATGAAAGATGTTATCAAAGATCATCCTCATATTGTAGAACAGGTTGAAATCGCTATGCAGGATATTGGCTTACAGCCTCGTATTACACCTATTCGTGGTGGAACAGATGGTGCCCGTCTTTCATTTTCAGGACTTCCTTGTCCTAACCTTGGAACAGGTGGCTTCTATTGTCATGGTCCTTATGAATTTGTTTCTATTCATATGATGAAAAAAGGTGTTGAACTTTTATTAAGACTAATCCGTAATAATGTCTATGCGAAAGAAGATATTCCATTTTAGGTTTATCTTCTTTTTGATTAATGGTAAAATAAAAATAAGGAGTGTTCATTATGAAATGTTTATTTATCATTAATCCCAGTGCCGGCACAAAGACAATTCAAAAAAAACTGGATCAGATCATTGGTCAAATGATTTTAAAAAAGCTGGTTTCTACAATTGATGTCTTCTATACGGAAAAGAAAGATGATGCTTATCAATATTGTTTAAAATTAAAAGATGATGATTATGATTTTGTGGTCAGTGTTGGTGGTGATGGCACAGTCAATGAAATCATTAATGGTTTTATTGAAAATCATTTACAGACTCCTCTTGCGATATTACCAGGAGGAACAGTGAATGACTTTGCCAACCATTTACATTTACCTCATGATACTGATGATTTTATTCAAATGATTGAAGATTTTCAGATAATGAAAGTAGATATTGGAAAAGTGAATGAACATTATTTTGCAAATGTGATTGCTGGAGGCATGTTTAGTGATATTAGTTTTCAAGTTTCAAAAGCTGATAAAGAAAGATTTGGTCCTTTAGCTTATTATATCAGTGGTATAAGACAGTTACCTACCCAACTGCATACTTCATTGCATTTAAAAATCACTGCTGATAATCAAACTTTTGAAGAAGATGCCAAACTGTTTATTATTACAAACACTTCACAGGTAGGTGGCTTTAAAGACATTACACCTCATGCGAATGTTCAAGATGGTCAATTAGATTTATTAATTATTAAAAATTGTTCTACTACGGATTTAATTTCTTTATTTAAAGATTATAAATTAAACAGTCATGAAAAGAGTCCTTTTATTACTTATGTACAAGCTAAAGAATTAACTATTGAATGTGATAAGGATATTATATACGATGTTGATGGAGAAAAAGGAACAACCTTTCCAATTCATGTCAGTGTTAAAAAACAATCCTTATGTGTCATCATTCCACATCATTTCAATTATCAGGGAGAATCATTATGACAACACGTTATCAGGTACAACTCACTCAAGACGATGATATCAAAAGTGCTTATGAATTATTACTTTGGGATCATAGTCACATATATTTTCAAGACTATTCCATTGCATTTCAGGATATCCAGGAAATCAATATTTCCATGTGCTCTATGATGCAAATGTTAAACATTTTAAGCATCTATATGAATTACTATGTGGATATCAATATCATCACACCTAAAGAAGAATATGCTTTTCAAATCATGAATCATGATACCCTTCTTTCATTTTTCAAGACAGTTTCATCTTTTCCTATCCCAATCAATGATCCTTTGCATATTCTTCAATTATATACAGATACGCCAGATAACTATGCACGTACCAAATATTTAGATCGTCATTTTAAAAAATGGGCACAACAATATCATCTGGATAACCCTCGTGGAAAATGTATTCCCACACAGTTTTCTTTTCATAAAAAATCATAAAGTCAAAACAGATCTGATATATTATTTTTATAGATATCCTTGAGGATATCTTTTTTTATCAAATAAAAAAACAATAAGATAGAATACCTTATTGTTAAAAGTGAAATCAATCCTATTATTGATATGGATTTTTAGGGATAATAACAGCACCTATTAAATAAGCAAATAGACCTGTACCCCAACTTAAAATAAGCGCAACTGCAACTAATCTGACAATTGTAGGATCAATGTCAAAATATTCAGCAATTCCACCACAGACACCACATACCATGACATCTCGTTTTGATCTATATAACTTTTTACTCATTTGATTTCCTCCATTTTCTTATTCTATACTTTATAACTGGAAAAATATGCTGTCAAGTCTTAAAAACAAGAAAAAGGGATGAACTCCCTTATCTTTCGTTAGCCATTTTTGCAAGTGCTAATGCACCACAAACACCTGCATTATCTCCTAATCCTGGATATACAACATAATCCTGAATAGCATCTGTTGTAATTTCATCTTTTTGAACATAACCATTTAATCTTTCTTGAAGATATTTATGAATCATTGGGAATAATTGTTTTTGATGCATAACTCCTCCACCTAAAATAATCTTCTTTGGTGAAATTGTTAAAACATAAATTGCTAATGCCTGAGCAATATACCATGCTTCTAAATCCCATGCAGGGTGATCTTCAGGTAATTCACTTCCCTTTATTCCCCATCTTTCTTCAATGGCTGGTCCTGCTGCTAAACCTTCAAAGCAAGTTCCATGATATGGACATTTTCCTTTATAAGTATCGTCTTCTCTTTGTTCTAGAATCATGTGTCCCATTTCTGGATGTAGTAAACCATGAACAAGGTTTCCTTCCACAATGGCTCCTCCACCAATTCCAGTTCCAATTGTTAAATATAAAGCACTATCTAATCCTTTGGCTGCACCAAAGTATGCTTCACCAAGTGCTGCACCATTCACATCTGTATCAAAACCAATTGGCAAATTAGGGTAATGTTCCTGTAAAGCTCCTACAATATTATAGTTTGTCCATCCTGGTTTAGGTGTTGTTGTAATATATCCATATGTTGGACTCTTTAAGTCAGGATCAATAGGTCCAAAACATCCTAATCCTAAAGCTTCAATGTCCTTTCCATCAAAAAATTTAAAAATATTTTCAACTGTTTCTTGTGGTGTTGTTGTTGGAAAAGCATCTCTTTCTAAAACATTTCCATTTTCATCTCCAATCGCAACAACAAACTTTGTCCCACCGGCTTCAATTGCACCTAATCTCATTTTTTTCCTCCTTATTATCTTCTTTTATTTTATCACAACTTGTTTCTATTCAAAAGTTATTTCTTCATTGTAAGTGATAATTGTAATGCCTGTGAAGATTCTGTTTCCTTTAACATACTTTCTAAATACTGTTGATAAAAACTTAAATCTTCATTTTGTAAATATTGATAACCATCGCTAGAGCGAAGTTCATCTACATATTGATTGATGTTACCAGTAAAATAGTAACGATTGGCTTTCACTAATACATCTTGAATCGCTGTTCTTTTTTGAGTATCTGATATCCCCTGTAAAGATTTACCGAATTTATTTGCAGAAACTGTATCAAAATACTCATCTGCATTGACTGAAATTGATAATGACTGGGTATGATAGTTCATTTGATCCTGATTCAATTCAATAATGCCATATTGAAGTGGAGCATCCAATAATGATGAAGACGCAATATCATAGATTCCTTGAATCGTTTTGATATTTTGACAATGTATATGTCCACTTAATACAAATGGAACATGATATTGAGAAAACAGTTTTGCAATCTTCTCATGATCATTAATGGTATATCCATTATTTAACAGTTCATTGTGAATCGCTAAATTATGATGCATCGCAACGAGTGGCGTTTTGCCATCTTTTTGAATATCCTGAAATTGCTTTTCTAACCATTGCATAGTTGAATCTGTAAAAAATCCACTTGCTCCTAGCGTCATTTCTGTTTGTTCATGTGCATTCGAATCCATCATCAACAAGGCAAAATCAGGATTCAAATCAATACGATAACTCAAAGATTCATCATGTTTCGAAGTTGCCAGATGATAACCTAGATTTTGATAAATATCCTGAAAATCCTTAGCATTAATATTATCCACATCAAAATAATCATCTTGACCATAACCTTTTGTATAGATATTATCAATATCATGATTTCCTGGTATAACAGCAACCTGAATGTTCTTTTCTTTTAATTGTTCTAGTTTTTGAGCCAATTTCTGATGACTGCCTTTTTCCCCATTAAAGCTTAAATCACCTGTCAAAACAACAAGATCAGGCTTTTCCTGGATAACCGCCTGTACAAAAGCATCTACAATCTCATCGCCATAAGTGACCATCTTGCCATCACCATATAACATGGAATCTTCAAACCATTCACAATCCTGATAATAATCCTTTAAAAAATAATGTATATCACTTGCGACAATGATTTTTAAATCTTCTTTTTCACTTAATGTTTTTGATTGACATCCCATCAGACAAAGACAAAAAATAAGACAATAAATAATCTTTTTCATAACACATCTAAAAAGAATGGATAGCTAAGCTATTCATTCTTGATTATTCCTATTATTTTTGACAAGCATCATATGCCATATCAAAAATCTTTTGTGCATTGAAATTCTTAAAATCATCATCGCTAATTAAAATGACTGGTTTATCAGGGTTGTCTGCTTTGATTTTTTCATATGATCCTTTTAATTGAGGTTCTACAAGAATAACATCAGCAAGATTACTTGAATATTCTACTGCATGTTCTGAAGCAGACCAAACTGTTGCGTCAACTCTCTTTCTTGAAGCAGCATCTTTTAATTTTGAAGCAAACAAAGTAGATGTTACACCAGCCAAACAACACAATAAGATTTTCATGATTATATTCCTCCTTTTTAGTTCCCTACTATTATTTTACCACATTTTGATATTGACTTCTATTTCTTTTCACTATCCATTATAAATTTATTTGCATCTTCTAAAGAAGCATAACCATAAGCTTTTACTGTATTCATTAATATTTTTTCAATTAAATTTTCATTCTTTTGAACCATATCCAAAACCATTTGACCATATAAATATAATGTTTCATCACTATAAGTCATTAATTCACCTCTTAAATAAGTTTCAAATGAGGTATCATCTTTTTCATCTTCCAAAGAATGAGTGAAACGGGCTTGAGATAATAAATAAGGATATTGATCATTCATATCTTCACGCATTGATACTTCAATATCACATAAAGCATTAATAAAGTCTTTCTTTTGTTGATCAACAGCAGGTAACTGATCTCGAATCGTATTAAAATATTCTGGATCCGTACTTTCCATCATATAGGCATATTTTTCCATGACTGGATTTCTCCCTATTTGTTGAGCTAGTTTTAAATCTTGTAGACAAGCTTTTTGAACATTTTGATAAAAAGCTTCAAACTGACTTTTTCTTTGTAGATAAAATGTTTCAAAATCATCCTGACAACTGGCACGGCCATCAATATGATGAACCTGTTGAAAAAAATCCCATTCTAATTGTACAATTTCATCAACCATTTTCTATCCCTCCATAACATGTTTCATGCGTATATGGTCATCTTGAATATGTGACATGACTTCCAGTGTGTGATTGTCTAAAAAATCATCATCACTTGTCGATAAGCCTTGTCGATGAAGTTCACCAATGACTAACTGACATATTTTTTCAATCAGCACAACTTTTTGATCATCAGTATTAATAATACTGTTCTTTTGAGGCCAATGTTGCTTTTGAGATGGCAATTGAACCAATTGTAAAAGCAGTGGTGTGACTGCCTGTAAACATGTACAATCTTTTAATCCATAATAACTCCATTTATAATAAGGCTTATATTTTTTATTCAATAAATAGATAAGAGATAATGTCTGATCTATAAACTCATTCAATGCCAGCGTCGCAGCAACTTCATCTTCTCTTTGCATACATCTGGCATAATTATATTGACCAGATTGTGCCATTTTAGCTAAACAACGGGCTATTTTTTTAATACGGATATCTTCTGGATAATAACTTAAATATTGTCTGATTTGAGTCACTTGACCATAATTATCCTCAAAAATACGTCCATTTGTACAAGCTAAAAGAGCATTTTCATCAGCATATAACCAATCATCTAAAGTTTGTGGTATTTGTCTTAAAAACTGTTTAAAAAAGCTTTCAGTTTCAAAAACACCGACTCTTCCATTTCCATGAGCTGAGGTTAATCTTTGAATACCCATGAATTCTTGTGGTAGTTTTTGATAACTGGCCTGTATCTGTTTATGATACTGCTGATAAATATCATGAGGAAGCAAAATACAAAAACCAGGTCCAAAATCATGGTCATGAGAAATCTCATCATCGTACCCCAGACAATCTGATCCCATTCCCAATAATCCAACCGCCATATATGGTTTGATTTCTGAAAACTCTTCTTCTATCATGTTTCTGCCATATTGTTGATAAAAAGCTTCACACAAATCTAAACCTTTGATTGTCTTCATTTCTTTTTGAATTCTGTCGATATTCTTTTGAATTGTCTGATAATCTTTATTTTGTCCATAAACACTCTCTATGAAATGTAAGACACGATGATAAATATCTAAAGCTTTTACATAATCTTTTTGCATATAATGGCTTTGCGCCAAAGTCGCTAATGAAGCAAAGTAGTGTGGATCATGAGGTCCATATTGTTGAAAAAGAGAGATCGCCTGATGTAAACATTTTTGAGCTTTATCATTTTGATTGATACTGAGATACATTTGTGAAAGATTTGTATAAGTAATGGCTTCTTCAATTCTATAATCATCCAGTTGTTCAACAATCGCCAATGCTTTCTTTTGCATGTCAATAGCTTGCTGATAATCACCCATTTCCTGATATAACAGGCTTAAATTATTATAAAAGGCACTATAAAGTTCATCATATGGTTCTAATTCATGATGATAAATCTTTTCTGTCTTTTGATAAAGCGATAAAGCTTCCTGATATTTTCCCTGTACACGATAAAAAGTGGCTATATTGATATATGATGTAGCACCATCAATCGTTTCTTCAAGTCCACACATGTCAAGAATTTTAAATATCTGTAAAGCAATCTGATTCCCAGATTGAAACTGTGAAGTAACACGAAAGTAACCTATCATTTCATTAAGCAAAAATAAAATCGTTGCATTATCCTGTCTTTGAACAGCAAGATTGACTTGTTCAACTAAAAAAGCATAAGCTTCATCCAATTCATTATTGGCATACATTTCATCTAATTGTTTCTGTAATTCCTGTATAGTCATGAATATTCTCCTTTAAAAATAAATAGACACATGGGTGTCTATTTATGATTGAGTGCATCTTTCATACCTTTTAAAACAACTTCTCTTGCTGTGACGGCATCTTTTTTATCTAATGGTGGAATACCTTCCAATGGATAATCAATACCTAAGTTCTTATATTTAGCAACACCCATAGTATGATATGGTAAAACATCTAGAGCTTTGACATGTTTAAGGGTTGCGATAAATTGACCTAAACGATATAAATATTCATCATTTTGTGTAATTGTTGGAACAACAACATGTCTGATCCATAAATCAATACCCTTATCATCTACATATTTAGCAAATTTCAATATCATATCATTAGGTTGTGCAGTTAACTTTTTGTGTTCTTCAGGATCAATATGTTTAATATCTAACATAATTAAATTTGTTGAAGCTAACAAACGATCTAATTTCTTTAAATATTCAGGATTTTCATGAAAAGTAATACCTGACGTATCTAGACATGTGTGAATATTTTCTTCACGACATCTTTCAAATAATTCTATCAAGAAATCTAATTGCATCATGGGTTCTCCACCTGTACAAGTGATTCCCCCGTTTTTATAAAACTCTTTCTTTGTATTAAATTCTTTGAGAATTTCATCAACTGTCATCTGTGTTCCCGTATTTGGTTTCCATGTATCAGGGTTATGACAGTATAAACAACGCATTGGACAACCTTGAAAAAAGACTACAAAACGGATTCCAGGACCATCAACAGTTCCACAACTTTCTAAAGAATGAATATATCCTTTCATTATCTCACCAACTTTCTTTATTATTTTAACATATTTTCTATAAAATATCATTTCATATGTTTTATTTTTCAAACAAAAAGTAACAAAATGTAACATTATCGTAAGCGTAGAATAAAATTTGTTAACTTAAACAATGATAATATAACTACTTTTAAACATGTAAATAATATACTCATCATTATCAGTTAAAAAAATAATATTTAATTCTATTAAATAGGATTAAATATTATTTCAATTTTACTGATGAGTTTAAATAAGCAATATCTTCAATAACAACAATCTTATTATCTTCAAAAATAATATATAGTATTTCTAAATTTCTATTTGGTATTTTTACAACTCTACAATTTTTATTACTAACTCCATGACGATTATATAGTGGATACATATATGGAAATTTTTCGATATTGTCTTTTATATGTTCCAATATATCAGATATAACTATATGATTTTCCTGAGCAAATATAAATATACTTTCATTATATTTGATATTATACATACTATAATCCTTCTTTTTTTAATATAGCAATCATTTCTTCATGAGTATAACTTTTTCTCTTATCTAATACAATTTCTTCTGCCTCTTTTACATGCTTTTTTATATATTCATTAGATTTATAATAATCGATTAATTCATTTAAAATATTCTTTGGAACTATGCAAACGTCATTTAAACTTGGAAAATCTTTTATATCTATTTTTTGATTTAAATCCATTACAATCACTCCTTTTTTTAATTATACCATTTATATACCAAATTTAAAACATTCTTATCCATATATTATATTTATAAGGGTAGGTCAAATGACCTACCCATTATTTCCAAACAGAATAGATAGCATCTCATTGATTCTATTAATATGTTGGTTATCTAATAAAACAAAGAAATTATTTTCGAAACGATCAACACAGAATATCATGACATATAAGATTTCTAGCCTTGTTAATACTTAGGTATTATCTTCGCTATCATATTTTACGATAATGGCAGAGCCAACTAAAGGATTTTGGAATGCATTACTTTCCAAATCTAATACATTAAATGTGATAGAAAATCTTTTTAGTAAAAACTCATTATCAACAATTATCTCAAACTTATAATCTTTAAAACCATACATATGAAACATAAGTAATCATACCACCTATTAAATTCCTCATTGTTTCATAATCAATAATTTCCTTTTCATAAGGAAGACTTCAAAACATTTTTTAGTCCACTTAAAGAAAAAATTTTCTTTACAATATCAAATATTCAATCAGTTTCATCATACCACATAATATCATCACATATATAGGATCCATCTTTTTATACTGTAATAAAATCATTCCAATTGCAAATATAATCATCATATCAATGCGCATAGATGATAAAGTATGGACTGTATTTTCTCCAAAAAAAGCACTGACTAATATAGACACACCAGCAGTTGCAATCATCGCAACAACAGCTGGTCTTAACGTTTCTAATATACCTTGTAACATAGATAATTTTCTATATTTTAAATAGAGATAAGCTAACAAAGAAACAATGATGCATGATGGGAGTATACATCCAATAGTTGCAAATATGGCACCCCAAACGCCAGCAATTTTTTGACCAACAAATGTAGCGGAATTAATCGCAATAGGCCCTGGTGTCATTTGAGAAATTGTGACCAAATCAGTAAATTCACTCAGTGATAACCAAGGATGTAATGTCACGACCTGATTTTGAATCAATGGCAAGGCTGCATATCCACCACCAAAACTAAACAATCCTACCTGTAAAAAGCTCAAAAAAAGTTCCAGCAAAATCATACATGATCACTTCCTTTATGATAAAACGTTCTGATAATCCCTATAGCAATACAAATCAATATCACATAAATCACATTGACATTAAAGAAACATGTGACAACAAATGCAATCATCATAATAGCATTGTTCATCCAGTTCCTTGTTTTGATAAGATCTTTTGACATATCATAAACAACAGAACAAATCACTGCACCTACACCCGCCTGCATTCCATCCAATATCAATTTAACATAAATATTGGATTGAAATATTTCATAAAACACAGAAATGGCAGATATAATGATAAAGGGAGGAATAACTGTTCCTAATATAGAAACCAATAATCCTGGTATACCTGCTATTTTATATCCAACAACAATGGCTCCATTCACCGCAATAGCCCCTGGTGATGATTGTGCTATAGCCACCAAATCTAACATTTCATCTTGATCAATCCAATGAAGTGTATCTACAAACTTCTTTTTCATCAATGTCACAATGACATATCCTCCCCCAAAAGTAAAAGCACTTAAATAAAGTGTAGATACAAATAATTGTATTAATTTATTATTTTTCATCCCATCACTTCTTTCTTGAACTTCATTAAAGCAACCGATTAGTTTGATTTTCTATATCTTGTATATATAAGAATCAGCTAATTACGATAAACGACTCTCTCATTAATGATATATAACTTTTGTTTTATTGAGACAACTCAAAAATCCCACTAAAAATAAGTTTCATTCGTTCTTTTATAACATCAAAAAAGGTGCTTAACTCAGCACCTTTTTCATCCTCATTACATTGCTTCGTGGAATGTACGAGAAATAACATCATCTTGTTGTTCTTTTGTTAATTTAACAAAGTTAACAGCATATCCAGAAACACGAATAGTTAATTGTGGATATTTTTCAGGATGTTTTTGAGCATCAAGTAATGTATCTCTGTTTAAAACATTAACATTTAAATGATGTCCTCCTTTTGAAGCATAAGCATCTAACATTCCAACTAAATTTTCAACTTGTTGTTCACTTGCAGCCATGATTTTCTCCTCCTTTAAAATTCATCATCGTCATCCATTGGTAAATTTGGAATCTTACAAGCAGTATCACCACTATCACAATCCATCTTTGACACAACAGTGACTTCTTCCATTTCAATATGAGCATCTTCATTCACTTTAACATTAACATGTCCTGAACCAGAGCTCATGCGACCATCTAACATTTTGACTAGTTCATCAATTTCTTTTTGAGTAGCCATGTTTTCACTTCTTTCTATTAATCAAGATTTCCGTTTTTAATTGATTCGATATCTAAGTCACCAGCGAAAACTTGGTCGTCTTTTCCTAAAGCACCAGGGATGACAGTAAATGTATTTGAAATACCATCTTGTGCATCTTTGAATGGTAATTTAGCAACTGATGATAATGAAGAAATAGCACCATGAGAATCTCTACCATGCATTGGGTTAGCACCTGGAGCAAATGGTTGACCAGCTTTTCTACCATCAGGAGTATTACCTGTAGCTTTACCATATACAACGTTAGAAGTAATTGTTAAGATTGAAGTTGTAGGATAAGAATTTCTATAAGTATGATGAGAACGTACCATTGCCATGAAAGTTTCAACTAACCATGTTGCAATTTCATCAACTCTGTCATCATCGTTACCATATTTAGGGAAATCTCCTTCTACTTCGTAATCAACAACAACACCATCTTCATCTCTAATACATTTAACTTTAGCATATTTAATAGCTGATAAAGAGTCAGCAACGACTGATAATCCAGCAATACCTGTTGCGAAATAACGTTTAACTTCTCTATCATGTAATGCCATTTGAATTCTTTCATAAGCATATTTATCATGCATATAATGAATGATATTTAATGCGTTAACATATACACCAGCTAACCAAGACATCATATCTACAAATTTAGCTTTAACATCTTCGTAATCTAAGTAATCACCTTCAACTGGTCTATATTTTGGTCCAACTTGTTTTTTAGTTTTTTCATCTACACCACCGTTGATAGCGTATAATAAACATTTAGCTAAGTTAGCACGTGCACCAAAGAATTGCATTTCTTTTCCAACTCTCATTGAAGATACACAACATGCAATTGCATAGTCGTCACCATGAGTGACTCTCATTAAGTCATCGTTTTCATATTGAATTGATGAAGTTTCAATTGAAGTTTTTGCACAGAATGCTTTAAAGTTTTCTGGTAAACGAGTTGACCATAAAACTGTCATATTTGGTTCAGGAGCTGTTCCTAAGTTAGATAATGTATGTAAATATCTAAATGAAGTCTTAGTAACCATATGACGTCCGTCAACACCAACACCACCGATTGATTCAGTTACCCAAGTTGGATCTCCTGCGAAAATTGAGTTATATTCTGGAGTTCTTGCGAATTTAACAATTCTTAATTTCATAATGAAATGATCAATAAATTCTTGGACTTCTTCTTCAGTGAATAATCCTTTCTTTAAATCTCTTTCTACATAGATATCAATAAATGTAGAAGTACGTCCTAAAGACATTGCTGCACCATTTTGTTCTTTAACTGCACCTAAATATCCAAAGTATAACCATTGAATAGCTTCTTGGCAGTTAGTTGCTGGTTTAGAAATATCAAAACCATATTTTGCAGCCATTTCTTTTAATTCACTTAAAGCTCTAATTTGTTCACTTAATTCTTCACGTAATTGAATAACTTTAGAAGTCATTCTCTTTTCAGTTGTCGCAAATTGATTTTTCTTATCTTCAATTAATTTATCTACACCATAAAGTGCAACTCTACGGTAGTCACCAATAATACGTCCACGTCCATATCCATCTGGTAAACCAGTGATAATATGTGAAGAACGACAAGCTCTAATTTCTGGAGTATAAACATCAAATACACCTTGGTTATGTGTTTTTCTGTATTCTCTGAAAATATAAGAAACTTCTGGATCCACTTTATATCCATTTGTTTCACAAGCTTGTTCAGCAATACGGATACCACCAAATGGTTGTAAAGATCTTTTGAAAGGTTTATCAGTTTGAACACCAACAATTTTTTCTTTAGATCTGTCTAAATAACCAGCATCATGTGAAGTTAATGTTGATACAACTTTTGTATCCATATCTAAAACTCCACCAGCTTCTCTTTCTTGCTTAGTTAAATCCATAACTTGTGCCCATAAATCTTTTGTGTTTTGAGTAGGACCAGCCAAGAAAGAATCATCACCATCATATGGTGTGTAGTTTAATTGAATGAAATCTCTTAAATTCACTTCCTTGTTCCATTTCCCTGCTTGGAAACCATCCCAAGCATCATTCCATTTTTCTTTAAATGTCATTTTCTAAACCCCCTGTTTGTTTATTTCTCATTCATTATAGCACTAATATACTATTGAAACAATAAAATAACTTGTTTTTTTTCGCAATTTTCTGCCATAAAATGAGTCGCTGGAACTTGACAACTTCAATATAACAGATTCTTTTTTTTAATGCTATTTATATGCTTCAAAAATTGATTTTTTTACAAAATCTTTACAAAAAAAAGATATACAGGTTATCCTATATATCTCTTCATATCAGCTTCTATATTTTCTGACTGTCTCCCAAAAATCATTGATAAACTGTCTTTTCCTTCAACAATTCCACTTGCTCCTAAAGATCTGATTTTTTCAATATCGACAAGCTGTTGATTATCCAATACAACTGTAACTTTAGAAGCACTGCTACGTACTTCTTTAATATTGTTTTTCCCACCAAGAGCCTGCAATAATTCTTCAATTGGTAATGTTGATTTCATTTCCTGATCTAAACGTTTATTCTTAATAAAATGAATAAATCCAAAATAAAGTAAAATCAAAGCCAAAATAATCGCAATCACAACAAAAATATATTCAACATCCATATTTTCACATCCTTTTTTAATTGAAGTATTTCTTTTTTATAGTATACTATAAGAAGATAAAAAAAGAAAGGAGCAATGTCATGGAACAAATCAAAAAACTCTGTCGTGAACAACCATTGATTTGTATCATTTGTATTCTGGCATTGATTAGCTGTTTTGCTATTTTAAGTGCTACGCCTATGATTTCTAATAAAGTTGGAAATCCTGAAACATTATGGTTAAAACAAGGCGCTTTTTATATAATTTCTGCAGTTATGGTTTTTATTATATATAAAATAGGGAAAGATCAGATTTATGATAAAATATGGATCATCTATTGGATATTGATGGTTCTCTTAATTATTTTGGCTATCGAGCATTTCATTTATACAAGATTATGGCCTGGCCATCATATTATTCCTCTGGTCAATACAGCTGGGGGGGCAACCTCATGGTTTAACTTTCCTTTTTTAAGTATACAACCATCAGAATTCATGAAAATTGCGATTGTTATAGCTTTAGCGAGAATCACAAAAGAGCATAATGATTATTATCTCATTCATACGACAGAAACAGAAATCAAATATATCTGGAAATGTATGAAAGTCGTCATTCCCCCTGCTTTACTTGTTTTACTTCAAAATGATACGGGTGTTGTTTTGATTTTATTAGTTGGTGCTGCTTTTGTTATTTTTTCCAGTGGTCTTAGAAAGCAATGGTTCATTTTTGGTTTTGGCTTGATTAGTATTATATTGTTGATAGGAGCCTATCTCTTTGTTTATCAACCTGAGATTTTTGAAAAGTTTTTAAGTTCCCATCAAGTTGATCGTTTTTATGGATGGCTTGACCCTGAAGGCACATACAACAAAGAAGGATATCAATTGTTTAATTCTTTACTTTCTTATGGAAGTGCCGGATGGTTTGGACATGGTTTCCAATCTGTCATTAAAGTCTTCCCAGAAGCGCAGACCGATTTTATCTTTGCTGTTATTTTAACAAATTATGGTTTTGTTGGTGGTTTGATTACCGTTGGGGCTATTGTTGCTTTTGATATCATCATTTTAAAGATTGGGCTTGATTCTACCAATCAGCAAGATAAGTTCATGACCATCGGTATCATTGGCATGCTGTTGTTTCAGCAGATATGGAATATGGGTATGATTTTAGGTCTATTACCTATTACAGGTATTACATTGCCGTTTATTTCTTATGGTGGGTCTTCACTTTTATCTTACATGATTGCAGTTGCATTATTTATTGATATCAATACTCAAAATAATATTATGAAAAACAGATCTGTGATTCAATAACAGACCTGTTTTTTTGTTATAACAATCTTTTGTTTTGTAACTGGATGTACAAATCCAACCATATAACTATCTAAATCAAAATTGCCCTGACCATCACCATATAGACTATCACCAATCAAAGGATGATTAATAGCAGCCATATGAACTCTAATCTGATGTGTTCTTCCTGTTTCAAGTTTCATTTCTAATAGGGTTCTATCATGTTTTATAGCTTTGACCGTATAGTGCGTACAAGATTCTTTCCCACGTTTATCAATCATACGTTTCATTTGGAATTCTTCTTTATAAATAGGCAAACGAATGGTTCCACCCGCTTTGACTATCCCTTTAACATGAGCACGATAACGTCTATCAATATGCTGGAGATCTTTCATGATTTTATCATGAATATAACGATATTTTGCAACAATCATTAATCCGCTGGTATCTTTATCTAAACGATTAACAAGATGAATAGTTGAATTCAAATGAATTTGCTGATAATAAAAAGTTAAAGCATTCGCTAAAGTATAATAGGGATGCTGACGAGTTGGAATCGAAGGCAATCCCTTAGTCTTATCAACAACCAATAAATAATCATCTTCATAGACAATCTTTAATGGTATTTCAACCGGTACCATATGATTGTCTTCTGGTGGATAAATAATGGTTAAGGTTTCCCCAACCTGCAATAGATATCGAACTGTCTGATGTTTTCCATCTACTAGAATTTCTCCCTTCATTTTAATAGCTTTGATTGCTTTTTGACTGATTCCATGACGTAAAAGAAACTCACCAATAACACAAGGTTCATCTATAATCCAATATTGTTTCATGAATTCAGATATGCCCTTTTTAAGCGCTGTGTAAAAGACACATTTCTATATTGTAAAAAACGTGCTTTTTTGGAAGACATTTTGACACAGATACAATCCTTATCTTTCAAATCAATAACCAGATGATCAACGCCAAGAATAGCCCCCTGATAACTTTGTGACTGAAAACGAATTGTATGCGATTGATCAAGAATCAAAGAAGAGCCTAGTGAGCGATAAGCATTATGGTGAATACCTGCAATTTCACTTAACTGCATCAATCCTGTACAAGTATTAATAACAGCACCTCCTAAAGATTTATTATAGGCTGTTGACCCTACTGGGGTTGATACACATAGACCATTTCCTCTAAAAGTTTCAAAATATTCATCATTAATATAAACATCCATAACCTGAGAACGACGATTATTTTCAATTCTCACTTCATTTAAAGCAAAATATGTTCCTTCTAAGCAAGACACTTCCAACAAATGACGTTCATAAATACGATGTTGTCCATTTTGAATATCCAAAACAAGCTGTAGATATTCATCACGCTGATAATCAGTTAAAAATCCCAGCGTTCCTGTATGAATTCCAATGAAAGCAACACGATCAATTGCATCTATATATTTATGCACACTATAAAGCATTGTTCCATCGCCACCTACGCTAATCACGATATCTGGTTCTTTTTCATTATATGTCAAAAACGTATTTAACTGTTCTTTTAATTTTTCACTGAGTGTGATAGATTCCTGATCTTGTTTACATACAATTGCATATGTTTTCATAACTTCACCACCTATGATTTATATTATATAAAAATTGCAATAGAATGCAATACAAGATAAAATAAGGTGAGGTGATTTCAATGCAACAATTAGAAATAGAATATAAAATTCTTTTAACCCAAGATATCTTCCATCAAATTCTTCATGATTATCAAAACAAAATAACAAAAGATTATATCCAAATCAACGATTATTTCACTCACCCTATTTTATCTCAAAAAAAATATATGTTACGTATTCGTACTAAAAACAATCAGTACGAACTCACTTTAAAAAGACCTTATCAAAATCATCGTTTAGAAACCAATCTGTCTTTAACAGAAACAGAAAAAAATTTATTTTTGCAACATCGTTTAAAAAACGAAATCACGGATATTTTAGAAAATGATGGCATTAAGATCAATGAATTACAACATCCCTTTTCATTAACAACCCATCGCTATGATATTCAATTACCTGAAGGTGTTTTATCTTTAGATGAAAATACTTATTTAGATCAACATGATTATGAACTAGAATTTGAAGTCAATGATGAAACCCAAGGATTCTCACAATTTTTAAAAATCATTGAGCCTTATCATTTACACTATCAACACAATTGTCCAAGTAAAGTTGCACGTGCTTTTGAAGCATATAAAAACAGTCATAAGTGACTGTTTTTATAATTGTTGAAGTATGTTTTCAACTAATTTTTGACTGACGATTTCATAATCTTTTTCATGTGGGGCAGGCGCATAAGCAAAAGAAACATCTTTTGCTATCGTTGAAGCATCTTCAACCCAATCTTTACAAGAACTATGTATCTGTTGCACTTTTGTTTTCTGTAAGATTTCTAAAACATTTGAAGCATTCACACCACTACCAACTAAGATTTCTATATCTTGTCCATAACGCTGTTGAAGCTTTTCTAAAAGTTCAAGAGCATCTATCGCTTTTGCTTTTAAACCACTTGTTAAAAGACGATCAACACCTAATTGAATTAATATTTCAATAGCCTGAAAAGGATCATCTACACAATCAAAAGCACGATGAAAAACAGCTTCCTTATGATAGGCATGGATGAGCTCAACAAATTCCTGGGTACGTTTTTGATCAATATGTCCTGATGCATCTAAAAATCCAAATGCCAAGCCATCTGCTCCATTTTCTAACATGATCTTTGCATCCTGTTTCATCACTTCATATTCTTCTTCATCATAACAAAAACCAGCACCCCTAGGGCGAATCATTGTTATGACTTTTAAACCTGTATTTTGCTTTGTCATTTTCAGTGTGGCCAATGAAGGTGTCAAACCACCTAATGATAAAGCACTATTCAATTCAATGCGTGTTGCTCCAGCTTTCCATGCCGCTAAAGCATCACTATAACTCCCACAACAAATTTCTACTATTGGTTTCATACAATCTCCTCTACTTTTCTTTCAATGGGGCCATGCGTGTTTGCATATATTCATCAAGCCATTGTTGACTGGCGGGTTGATAGGTACAATGATTTCCTTCTCTTTGCACCAGATAAACAGTTGGTTTTAAATGTGGTAAACAAACGACAAAAGAAAATGCTTCAATATTACTTGCTACACCAAATTCTCCATCCTTATTCATAGCCACAACAGATAAATCCCCTGCATGCCCTCGTCTTTTGATTAACTTTTGTTCAAGTTCAAAAACAGCTTTTTCACAAGCTTTTTGTGGATGCATTCCCTGTGCCATGAGTCTGACGATTTCATAAGAAATACATCCCTTCATTAAATCTTCACCTAAACCTGTCGCTGAAGCTCCTCCAATTTGTGAATCTACATAAAAACCTGAACCTATAATAGGTGAATCGCCAACTCGCCCCTTTTTCTTCATAAACAATCCACTCGTTGATGTCGCTGCTGTCATCTTACCTGAATCATCTAAACACACCATCCCAACTGTATCATGACCAGCATATGGCTGGAGTTTTGATTGCTCTTCTTTGATGCGATTTTTATAATGAATCTTAGCACGATCCGTAAGCATATTCTTTCTTTCAAAACCTTCCTGACTGGCAAAACTTTCAGCCCCTTGACCAACCAGCATGCAATTGACTGTTTCATGCGATAAACGTCTGGCAATTGATATAGGATTTGCAAAATCTTGAAGAGAAGCCACTGCTCCAACACTTAAAGTATCTCCATTCATGTATGCTGCATCTAATTCTACTTCCATGGCTTCATTAGGTAATCCACCATATCCCACTGACTTATAATAAGGAAAATCTTCCACTTCTTTAATAGCCATTTCAATAGCGTCACCAGCATCACCTTGACTATCTAATATTTTTTCAGCTTTTTCAATCCCTTCCTTAGCCATACGCCAAGTTGCAATAATCCCCCACATGTTTATCTCCTTTCTTTCATATATCGTATTTCAAATTCTTGTTGACTTATAGGTTTATCATAATAATAACCCTGTCCATAATGACAACCAAGTGACTTTACAAAATCATGATATTCTTTTGTTTCTATTCCTTCAACAACTGTAGAAATAGATAAAATTTTTGTCAATTTAATAATTTCTTCCAAAATAATTTGAGCTTTCTTATTTTTTCCATCTAATATTTCTTGTAAAAATATTCTGTCTATCTTTAATTCATCAATATCGATCTTTCCTAAAATATTTAAAGATGAATAACCACTTCCAAAATCATCCATTGAAACTTTAAATCCTATTTGATGTAGCTGTTCTATCTTTTCATTGACTGCATCTACATTATTAATGACCAAATCTTCTAATATTTCTAAAGTCAGCAAATGAGCTGGTACTTGATACTTTTGAACAATCGCATTTAATCGTTCGACATAATCAGATTCATAGAACAATAATTTAGATTGATTGACAGAAATACCGATAGGCTCTATGCCTTGATCCATCCATTTTCTAATTTGTAGACACGCCTGTTCAAACATATACATATCTAATTTCATACAAAAGCCACTTTTTTCAAAAATAGGAATAAATTGATTAGGAAACAATTGCTGGTTATCTTGTGTGATCCAACGGACTAAAGCTTCACTACTTTGTAATTGACCCGTTTCCATATCAACTTTTGGCTGTAAATATAATTGAAATTCTCCATCTTTTAAAGCCTGTTCCATATGACTTTCAATATAATTATCCATTATTTCCTGTTTATGTAATTCAATATCATAAAACCAAATATTAGAAAGTAGCGTTTCCTTTGATTTTGCTAAAGCAAACATAACTCTGACCATTAAATCTTCAAAACAATTATCCACAATCAGCTCTTCACTTGATATCGCCACACCACAATGAATCTTCAAATGATAATTTGTATGTAATAAATCCATATATTCAATAATCTCTTCCATCATTTGATTAAGGCGTGTCAATAAAACGGATTCCTCTGTTTCACATAGAAAAACATAAAATTGATCTGCTGTATCTCGGCAAAAAAATTCTCCATCATGTAGATTGTTTTCAATCACTTTCTTTTCATGACATAACAACTGATCTCCCAAATCATGTCCAAAAATTTCATTAAAAAACTTAAATTGATGAATATTTAAAACAGCCACACTACAACATTTATTATCCATAAAGTATCGTTCACCCAAAGTCATAAAACAAGAAAAATTATACGCTCCTGTTAAATGATCAAAATAAGCGACTTTCTGTAACTCACGATTGTTTTTTAAAATAATACGATATCCATAAATCAATAATCCTATAACTAACAATATGATACTTAAAAATATCAAGCCTACCATTCTCATATTCCTATCAGCAAACAAGTGAGAATTTTCCAACATATTAACACATAAAAGGTTCCAACCTTTTAATCCAATGGGTTTTAATAGAGCATGATATTGTGCATTTTCATATTCAAATGAAAATGTTATATCTTGATGATCTTTTAAATGTTCTTTCATTTGCTGATAATCTTGTTTTTGCAAAAAAAGGTTGTTGAAATATTGAAGTCTGATGAAAAATATCATATTGAGAGTTGACTAAAACTTGACCAGATTCATCAACAAGATAAGCATATGTATCCCCACCTAAAATACCACTTCCTTGCCCAGCATCCATCAGCAATTCTACTGTTTGTGTAGCGATTAAAGCTCCCACAATCTGTTTGTTTTGATAAACTGGGATTCCATAAGCATAAATCATTTCATGAGTTAATTGACTTTGAAAAATATCAGATACAGTACGTTGATCAGCCAAAGCATCATAAACCACACTTTGAATTTCTTCTTGAAAATCTGTTAGAGGCTTATTGACCAATATCTCTTGATTTAAATTGGCAACAACTCCCCTTTCATCCAAATCAAAATACATCATCGTTATAAAATCATTTTGTTCATTAGTTTCTTCTAAAACCTATGGAAATTCTTGATTGTTTGTTATATTTTCCATCTGTAAAACACTAGCAAAAGAATCTAAAAATTGAAAATCATTATCTATTTGTTTTTGTATTATATGAATGTATTTAGCAACAGTATTATCAATTTGGTCAATCATATTATTTCTGACAATATGATTTAAATAAATACGCAAAAAAATACTCATAGTCAAAAGCAGCACTACAATAACAGAAGAAATTATGATCATTTTTTTCATTTTTTTCTCAAGTTCCCCTTTTATCATCATTTTTTCCTCCATTATTTCTCATTTCTCCATGATATTATATCACTTTCTTGACAACTATAAAACATTCTCTCACAAAATAAAAATCGCTTCTATATCAGTATAGAAACGACTCATTATCTTTTATTCACAACCATCATCACATTTGTGATCCTGATAATATTGTTCCTTAATATCAGTAAATTGTGGACAGAAGTCACTATTATTACATTCTTGTAAACGACGCAATTCACGAGGAATAAAAGCACGAATTTCTTCAGCATTATAACCGACCTGAAAACGTCTTTCGTCAATAATAATAGGTCTTTTTAAAATAGATGGATTTTCTTGAATAAAATGAATTAATTCATTAATAGACATATCATCTAAATCTATTTTATTTTCTTTAATAATCTTTGATCTTTTAGAAATAATGTCATCTGTTCCATTTTCACTTCTTTCTAAAAGTTCTTTTAACTCAGTTTCACGTAATAATGTAGAAAAAATATTTTTTTCAACATAAGGAATCTGATGTTCTTTCAGCCATGCTTTGACTTTTCTACATGAAGCACAACTTGGTGCTGTATAAATTCTAATCATTACATCATCTCCTCTTGTTTACTCATTATACATCATTTTCAACAATTATGAAATTATTTTTTATGATTCTATTGATTTTACATCTTTGTCGTTCTATAATGACTTTACAGCAATGAAAGAATGGAGTAGTTATCTATTCATGTTAAGAAAGCTTGTGGGTGATGCAAACAAGCCATGAACGATAATGAATTGGGATTCTGGAGCTAAAAATGGCATGAGTCATTTTTCGTGAGTCGCGTTAAGACAAGAGTGCATATCAATGATATGAATAAAGGTGGTACCGCGTATTTATACGTCCTTTTTTAAGGACGTTTTTTATTTTAAAGGAGGTCGTTATGATGAAAAGAATGTTAAGTGGAATTAAACCAACTGGTCGTGTGACTTTAGGTAATTATATTGGAGCTATCAAACCTTTTGTTTCTTATCAGGATGAATATGAAATGTTTATTTTTATTGCCAATCTTCATTCTATGACTATTTATCAAAAGCCTGCAGATTTACGTAAAAATACGAAAGATTTAATTGCATTGTATATTGCTGCTGGATTAGATCCTGAAAAAGTCACTTTATTTTTACAGTCTGATGTTTTAGAACATGCTCAACTTGGTTGGTATTTAGGATGTATGGTGTCTATGGGAGAACTTTCACGTATGACACAATACAAAGATAAGAAAGCCAAAAATGAAGTCATTGGTGCTGGTATATTTAATTATCCTTCATTAATGAATGCTGATATTTTAATGTATGATCCTGATTTTGTACCAGTTGGTGAAGATCAGAAACAACACGTAGAATTATGTCGTGATATTGCTGAAAGATTTAATTCACGTTATAGCGAAACTTTCAAACTTCCAGAACCATTAGTGACTAAAGTGGGTGGACGTATCATGGATTTACAAAATCCTACAAAGAAGATGTCTAAATCTGATGAACTAGGAAAAGGAACCATTTATATCTTAGACGATATCAATATTTCTAAAAAGAAAATCAAATCTGCCGTGACTGATAGCGATGGTCATATTCATTATGATCCTGAAAATAAACCAGGTATTTCTAACTTGTTGGAAATTTATTCAATATTAGCAAATCGTCCTATTGAAGATCTTGAAAAACAATATAATGGTAAAGGATATGGAGAATTTAAAAATGATTTAGCTGAAGTTTTAGGAGAAGAACTTGAGAAGATACAAAATCGTTATCATGAAATTATGAGCGGTTCTTATTTAGATGATATTTTAGAAGAAGGTGCCAAGAAAGCACGCATCATTGCAAGAAAAAAACTAGCCAAAGTGGAAAGAAAAATCGGTATTACAATTAAAAAGAAATAAAACAGAAAGCAAACTTCTTAAGGATATGAAGTTTGCTTTTTAACCTTTTTGAACCAATTCTTTATACAATAATTCATGCAGGGATGTATATCCTTTTTCAATCTTATGTTTTAAAGCTAAATATTTTTCACTGGGATTTTCTCCCTCAATATGAAATTGTTGGCATATTTCCAAAAAGACATCATAACGGACCACAAAAATCTCATCAATAACTTCTTCTAGACACATTTTCTTTAAACGCTCATTTCTTGTTAAACCAAATTCTTTATCATAAGCTTCATCTTTGATCTGATATTGAAAAAAAGTCATCGGTTCTTGTTTTAATATGTCATTAATCTGTTGTCTTTGTTGCCATGAAAAAGTTCCTCTACGTACAATCATATGATTTTTAATATCCACAACAAAGCAATAATGACCATCACCAACAATAAAAATACCATCTGTTCCTCCGAATTGATAAAACTTGGCATATAAAAAATCATGTAACTGTTTTGTTGAAACATGATAAAGAGGTGCATTTTCTATTTCTTCATAAGAATCATCGTCCTGCCACTCATATGGTTCTAATAATTCTTCATCATCATAAACAAAATTCACTAACAAAATATTCAACCCCCTGTAATGTATCATATGTTTATTATACCTAAAAAGACCATTCTATAATCATCATAAAAAGAAAAAGACTCACTGTTGCAGTAAGTCTAAAATGGGTATTTCAATATATGTTGTTTCATTTATTTGTCACGCTTTATTACTTTGGCATGATTTCTCCAACCATGAAATCAATCGTTAATGTTGTATGATTCAATGAATATTTTATTTTACGTAAAACTCTACTCATAACACCTTTGGCATCGTCATTATGGCATGCAGGCAAAAGAACAACAAACTGATTCACATTTAACCTGCATACAACATCACCAATACGAAGTCCACTGAGTAAAGCATCCTGTACTTTCGTCATCATTCTTTCAATAGCTTTTTGCGCATACTGATCCTTAATCTGTGAATGATCAAGAATAGTAACTAAACATAACTGAGAACATATACCCAATCTTCCCATCATTCTTGATTGCATGATATATATTTCTCTAAATGTTCCATATTCACAAAGAAAAGCACCATAAGCTTCATCACGTGAAAGCTCCTGTTGAATTTCCATAATATCTAAATCTTCATCATGACTTTCTTTTTTAATCATTTCATATAATTTCAGCATTGACTTAGATGGTTTAACACCTAAAGTCTGATACAATAAATCAGTTGTTGCTTTATATATCTCTTTTGCTTTTTTATACTGCTGTTGAAAATATAAAGAACGAATCCAGATTTCATAAATAGACTCTTCTCAATTATCAATCTCAATAGCACGCTTAGCTATTATTTCCATCTTCTCATAATCCTGCTTATCTTCCAACAGCTTTGCATATTCAACAACCTTATCCATATAAAGTGAATGATAATAAACACGTTTAGATAAAGTATTATGATCTTCTTTAATTTCTACCAAATACTTCCCTGTATATTCATTAAGAAACTTTTCAAAATATTCTGGTTTTGAAGAATCCCTTAAATATTTTTCATACTTTTCAAATTCAACTGTATCTATTCTTAAATGATATGCCGGATTAATCGCATACGATCCTTTTCCAGTTATAATAAAATCTGTAAATCCAAACTCTTTTTTTAATAAGGCTCTTAATCTATATATTAAATTTTTTAATGCTCCTATAGGATTATCAACATCATCTAAATACCATAACATTTCAATCAGTTCATTAGAAGGCACTGTTCGCTGATAATGAGATAGGAGATAAGCAAATAATTTCACAAGTTTTTCAGATTTCATTGTGTCACTATCAATTGTACAATTATGATATGAAAACGAAAATTTACGAAACATTGTTATATGAACATAATCGTTCATTGACATATAACCCCGCTCCCTATATAATCTGTGTTTTCATTTTTATTTTAATAGTTTTCTTTAAATTTGACAAGAATTTTAGAATATAATAACACAATTCAAAAAAACGCTTACATTTTTGACAAAGATGATGTCTTTTTTTGTTATTTTTTCTATGAAATGTTCTTTTTACATATAATCAAAGATGAATGAATATGTATTTTTATACAGAAAAAAGCCAACTCAATGAGTTGACTTTGCTTCACATGAAATTAAGCTTTACCAATGCATCCGAATAATTCCATTTTTTCTTTAACACAAGTTTTAATAGCTTCAGCACCTGGAGCTAATAATTTACGAGGATCGAATCCTTTACCTTCTAAATCTTTACCAGCTTCAATATATTTACGAGTAGCTTCTTGGAAATATAATTGACATTCAGTATTAACGTTGATTTTTGAAACTCCTAATGTGATAGCTTTTTTAATCATATCAGCAGGAATTCCTGTACCACCATGTAATACTAATGGTAAAGTTCCTGTTTCTTGTTGAATAGCATCTAATGCATCAAAATCTAAACCTTCCCAGTTAGCAGGATATTTACCATGAATGTTTCCAATACCTGCTGCTAAGAAATCTACACCTAAATCAGCAATCATTTTACATTCTTTAGGGTCTGCAACTTCACCTTTACCGATAACTCCGTCTTCTTCTCCACCAATTGAACCAACTTCTGCTTCAACTGATACACCTTTTGAATGACATAAAGCTACGATTTCTTTTGTTTTTTCAATGTTTTCTTCGATTCCATAATGAGAACCATCAAACATAATTGAAGAGAAACCAGCTTCTAATGCAGCTTTAGCTCCTTCATAACTACCATGATCTAAGTGTAAAGCAACTGGTACAGTAATATTTAAAGATTCAACCATTGCTTTCACCATTGCAGAAACTGTTTTATATCCAGTCATGTATTTAGCAGCTCCTTCAGAAACTCCTAAAATAACTGGTGCTTTTAATTCTTCCGCAGTTAATAAAATTGATTTAGTCCATTCTAAGTTGTTGATATTAAATTGACCAACAGCATAGTGACCTGCTTTTGCTTTATCAAGCATTTCTTTAGCTGAAACTAATCCCATAATTCAAATCTCCTTTACATTTTTTTTACACATATATCATACACTGATTTTATGAAAATTTCCATAAATATTCTCTTTTTTTACAGAAATCATTAGGCAAAAGAGATAATTTTTTATCTAAATAAATTATTCATCTTTATTTTTATTTAATAAATAAATATGAGTACATAATCCCAACATTAAAACTGTTATTCCAGCCCATAAAATAATCTTGGAATTATCATCAGTTTTAACAGTTTGAGCAGTTGATTCATTATTATTTGATTGCTCAGGAGTATCTTTTTCTGGTTGGGATGGTGTAACATCTACTACAATATCATCTTCCTTGTTATCTTGATCATCAGTTTTATTATCATCTGTCTTATCATTATCCGTCTTATCATTATCCGTCTTATCATCATCTGTTTTTGAAGGCCCTACAACTTTAACTATTATTGTTTTAGTCGTACTAGCTCCCTGGGAATCAGTAACCATATATACAACTTCATATTCTCCAACGACTTTTGTATCAACAGTATTCTTAATAACTTTAATTTCTGCAGTTAAATCACCATCTTCACTATCATGTGCAGTTACATTTTTCATAACATCAAATTCAGTTCCGACTTCAATAGTTTGATTTTCTGCTTTTATAACTGGAATTTCATTGATGACTGATGATGGTATAGACCACATTAAAACAAAAGGTGAGAAACCTGATTTATTGACATGGAATACTATACCAGTTTCAGTTTTTTCTATTGATACTTCTTCAACTGTACAATTTTCAATAGCATTAAAAACATCATCTTCACCATCAAATCCATATTCTCTATGCAATCCTTGATAATGTAATAATTTAAATTCAGTATTTTGATTTGTACCTTTAGGATATGCCCAATATATTGTACTTCCTTTTTCTGAGCTTACCCACGCATTAGAATTATGTGTATCTACTAGATCTAAATATTTAAATTGATACATTTCGTCATTAAATTTAAAACCTAAATCCTCAGCTTTTTCTTTTAATAATTTTATACGTTCTTCTTCACCATCAGGACTACCTAGTATATTATCAAACATTAAAGCAATTCCACTTGTATCTTTAACTTCTATATCTGTATCATTTAAATAAATTTTAGATTCTTTATCAAGAACAACAACTGCTTTACCTTCATCTAATTGACTAGGTTCTTGATATAAAGCATTATAAACAATCTCATTATTTTCTGCCTCTTCAACATTTGATACATATCTAATTCGTAATTGTCCATCCGTAAACTCTACTGGAGATCCATCTAATAAAGTAATTTTACCATCCGGAACTATTCTAGCTATATAATCTCCTGCTTGTGTATCATCTGTTATAATATCTTGATTTTCATCCATATATTGAACTGACCATGGATATAAGTGTTCTTCACTTGGTTCAAATTCTTTTCCATCAACACAATAAGTCACATCCTCTAATAAACCGGTATATATTGGTTCAGGGAATTGACCATATTCGTTTTCATTATCTTCTCCACCCGTATATATTGTCTGATCTTTTAAACCAATAACGACTGGTTGAACAAGATACCATTCTTGTTTAATACCATCATCTTTACTATCTCGATGTGAAACATAATAATTCTCATTTGTTGATGTAAATTGTGCTTGTTTATCTGAATCACCTTTCATTTGAAGGAAAGCAGAACTGTTACTATATGTTGTTGCAAAATCTGCAGAAGTATATGATGCTCCTTCATAGCTAGTAACCGTACCATCAACAATAAGTTTTGCATCAGGATTTTGACTATCTTCAAATGATAAATTACCACTCGATTTAAAGTTTCCTTTAATTTCATTATCCTGTAATAAATTTAATGATCCTCCCTCATCAATAGTTACATTGTCACAATTGTTAAATAAATTTTTTTCAGTTGCACGTTCATTCAAAACTGCTTGATTAAAAATATGAATATTTGGAAATTCATCAATTTGTGTCCAAGTTGTATCACCATAAACATTAACATTGACTTCACCTAAAGGTTTTTTCGTTTTTATGTCTGAATATTGTTCATCATAACTATAATTATTCAAATATGAATCTGGATAAGCATTTGGCTCTCGGTTTGCTCCACCATCATAAAGATTTATATCTACATCATGAACTATACTATCTTTTGTTCCTACTGTAAAAGCTCTATAAAACTTAGTATTAGTTATATTTATATTAACCTTACCAACCATTTCTGTTGACCCTTTATAACCACCAGCATGAACAACTAAATAATCTTTATTATCAACAAAATTAATAGTAGCTGTTCCATATACAATTCCATCTCCAGATGCACCTGCAAAAAAACCTTTATCTGCACCAATATTTGTTTTAAAATCACAATTTGTAACAGTCATATTCACATTTTTTAATACATTACTCTCTTTTCCTGCTGCATGAAAATACATTTTGTTTCCTGTACTATGACAGCCTTTCATTTCAATATTAGTATTACCTCCAATATCACCATTATTTCCTCCACCATAAAAGTTCGCATTATCGGTTCCAATATTTTGAATACTAACATTAGTATTTCCTGAAACAACACCTTCATTTCCACCACCATAAATACTACGTCCAGTAGATATTAAAGAACCTCCTATAATTTCAACATTTGTATTTCCAGATACATTTCCATAGTATCCACCACCATAAACTGTATCGTAATTGGAATCATTCATTATAAGATTCGTATCTCCATCCACATTACTATAGCAACCACCAGCATAAATATAACACCTACCAGTAATTTTACTGTTGATTGTTAATGAAGTACTTTTTGTATCAGTATAATATCCTCCACCAAAAATATATTTTGTTGCTGATGAAGTCATGTTGACTCCTTTTTCAAAAACCAAATTATTTCCATTAGCTACAATTAAAAGAGTATTTTTATTATTTATTGTTTTCAAGCATATTGTATCCATCTTAAGTGATCCATTCAAAATTATACTTGCTCCTTTATTTTTATCAATATACGAACCACTTTTTAAAGTTAATACAATTTGTTCATTAATACCTTTAACCGTTATCCCAACATTTGGAGTATCCCATTGATCTGTAAGAGTAATATCTTCAACCAATATAAATGTATCTCCTCCTTTTGCATCATTCATTGCTGAAGCAAAAGCTTTTGGCGAATCTAAACTTAATCCATCACCTTCACCACTTTGCGAAACATAAATGATATTTTCTTCATTATTTAATGATACTTGTTTTGATTCTTCTGTTTCTTTGTTTTCTGCATCATTTGATGTATAACTTTCTAATTGAGATATTTCAGAAGAATCACTTACAATACTATCTTCAGCAAACACGGATATATTTGGATATATCCACGTCATAGTTAAAACTAATGCACATAAAACTATTTTTTTCACAAGTTTATTCAAAATTATTCCCTCCTATTCTTAGACTGCATTTTATAAAAATTTGTTTCTTTATTTCCTCCTTTCCATGTAAGATTTTATAATTTCACTTAAATATCGTTTTTACTATAATGCATAGTAAATGATTTCTATCATTTCTAATGCACTTCTAAAAAAAGTAGTTCTATTTTCATCAATCCAATATATTTTTCCCTGCCATGTATGATTTTGTCTATATTTCACTATAATTTCAAAATGTTTTTGACATTCTTTTTTATATTTCATTGATTGTTTAAGATATATTTCAAAATTATCACTATTGATTTTTTGATATCCTATCTTTATTTTCATTTTATTTTGAGATATAAAACTATGATATTTTTCATCGTATTTTGGAATATTACAATCTTGCATAATTTTATTCATCAAAAGAATAAGATGTATCAATCCTTTAAATTCGATATTTTCTTTTAAAACTGGGCTATGTATATAACCAGACATACAATCTTTCGAAAATACTGATACAGTAAAATACATATTTTTTGTAATAAACGACATTTTCTTACCTCGCTCTCTAATTATGAAAAAGAACGATAACGTAGACTTTATCGTTCAAGAAAATTATAATAAAAGTGGACTTATATTAAGAAAAAAATGTAAGATTTTTAGATAGTCTAAGAAGTCACGGGGTTTCCCAAAACGAATAAGTTTTACGGGAAATCTCTTTTTTTGTTTTCTCTTATGCTGGTTTAAAATCACGGGAAATTCTATAATGGTATTATCAGG